>CAYZKM010000045.1:0-16531 GCA_964478525.1 uncultured Bifidobacterium sp. | reverse complement strand
TTTGATCGCATGATTCACACGCTGCCACGATTCCGCTCAGCGTGATCATGCTCTAGCGGCACTTCTCTGCAATGCGCACGTCGTTCATCCGGTCATTGCCCGTCGGCAGATAGCTGGGCAAGCCGCTGATGCAGCCCGGCTTCGACGCATAGACCGCCGAGCGGGTCATGATGCCGATATGGGACACCACCTCGACGGTCAGCCGGTTGAGCTTCCGCACGACCTCCAGCCGTTCCGGCAGCGTCGGGTCCATGCGGCGGGCCTTGTCGATCAGGGTGTCGATTTCGGGAACGGCGGCGTCGCCTGGATTGACCGAACCGCCGGTGCCGGTCACTTCCTGGAAGGATTGCAGCGGATCGGGCCGCCCGCCCCAGCGCGTCATCATCACATCGCCGCGGGTCGGCGGGCGGCGGAAGGTGGTGAATTGGGAGATGTCGACCACGTCGAACTTGATGCGGATTCCGATGTCGCCCATCATCGACTGGATCGCCTCGGCGATCTGCTTGTATTCGGGCGTGTTCAGAAGAACCCAGTTGACATCGACGCCGTTCGGATACCCGGCCTCGGCGACCAGCTGCTTCGCCTTGGCGGGATCATAGGGGTACATCTCGTCCAGCGACTTGTCGTAGACCGGCGACAGGCTGGAGAACAGCTGCGTGGTCGGCTTGCTGGCACCGAAGCCCAGGGCGTCGGACACCGCCTGCCGATCCAGCCCATACATGAACGCCTGGCGCAGCTTCAGCCGGCTCATGTTGTCGCGCTTGACGTTGATGTAGATGTCCCAGGTGCTGTTCTTCTCGTTGATCTGCACGCCCAGGCCGGCGCCCTTGGCCTCGGCGATCATGCGCGGATCGATCAGCGCCAGGTTCGCCTGTCCCGACCGCACCGCGTTCAGCCGAGCGCGGCTGTCGGGCACGAAATGATGCTCCATCACCGCCGGGCGGTCGCCCTTGCCGCCCCAGTAGCCGTCGAACCGGTCCATCACGGTGCGGACGTTCGATTCGAACGACCGCATCCTGTACGGCCCGGTGCCGACCGGTTTCAGCGACGCGCCGAACGCGCCCTCGGTCAGGGAGGCCGGGCTGATCATCATCCCGGCCTGGCTGCCCAGCAGGAACGGCATCTGCCCGTTCGGGGATTTCAGCTTCAGGCGGATCGTCATCGGATCGACGATCTCGACCGCGGCGATCGCGCCCATGGTCTCGCTGGTGGCGAAGCCCGCGCGGGTGCCCAGCATGATGGACCGTTCGAAGTTCTTCGCCACCGCGGCGGCGTTGAACTTCTCCCCGTCCTGGAAACTGACGTTCGGGCGCAGCTTCAGCGTCATCTCGGTCAGGTCGGCATTATAGCTCCAGGATTCCGCCAGCCCCGGGGTCGGCTTGCCGGACGGGTCCAGATAGACCAGGGCATCGAAGATCGCCATCGTCGTGCCCTGGGCGAAGCTGCTGTTGTTCTGCGGCTCCTGCGGGTCCAGCGTCTGGTTGCTGACGGCATCGTAATAGATCAGCGTGGCGGCGGTGTTGTACTGGGCCCAGGCCGGGGCCGCGGCGGCAAGCGACAATGCGGCACAGCCGCCCGCCAGCCATTGCGATAGCGTGGTCATCGTGGACGTATCCCCTGGACGGTTTCCTATTTGCACTTCGCCGACAGTTTCACGTCGTTGAACCGGTCGTCGCCCGCCGCCAGATAGGGTGTCAGGCCCAAGATGCAGCCGGGCTTGAAGGCATAGACGTTCGAGCGCGTCATCAGCGGCAGGTTGGCGACATGCTCCACCGCCACGCGCGCCACCTGCCGCAGCACGACCATGCGCTGTGGATCCTCGGGCAGCATGCCGCGCGCCTTGGCCAGCAGCGTGTCGATCTCGGGCGTGGTGACCCCGACCGGGTTATAGGTCGATCCGGTGGCGATCAGCTCCTGGAAGGTCTGCAACGGATCGGCGCGTCCGCCCCAGCGTGCCATCAGGATGTCGGCGCGGTGGGGCGGGCGGATGAACTGGCTGAACTGCGACGCATCGATCACGTCGAATTTCAGCCGGATGCCCACCTCGGCCAGCATCGCCTGCAGCGCCTCGGCCAGCTGCTTGTATTCGGTGGTGTTCAGCAGCAGCTGCGTGATGTCGACGCCATCCTTGAATCCCGCCTCGGCCAGCAGCGCCTTGGCCTTCTTCGGATCGTACGGATAGATCTTCTCCAGCTCGGGGTCGAAGACCGGCGAGGACGATGCGAACAGCTGCACCGTCGGCTTGCTGCTGCCGAAGCTCAAGGCATCGGCCAGGGCGGCGCGGTCGATGGCGAACATCATCGCCTGGCGCACCTTCAGGTTGGCCAGCTGCGGGCGGGACAGGTTGACATAGATGTCCCACACGCCGTTCTTCTCGTTGATCTGCACCGTCAGCCCGGCACTTTTCGCCTCGGGGATCTGGCGCGGATCGATCAGCACCACATTCGCCTGCCCGGACCGCAGCGCGTTCAGCCGCGCCCGCCCGTCGGGGACATAGTGGTGTTCAAAGGCCGCGGGGCGCCCGCCGGCGCCGCCCCAATACTCCTCGTTGCGCGTCATGATCGACTTCACGTTCGATTCGAACGATTTCAGACGATACGGTCCGGCCCCCACCGGCTTGAACGTATTGCCGAACGCATCGCCGCTGACCGAGGATTCAGCCGCGATCATCCCGGCGATGCCGCCCATGATGAACGGGATCTGCCCGCTGGGTTCCTTCAGCACGAACTTCACCTGCAGCGGCCCCACCACCTCGACCGAGCCGATGGTGCGCAGTGAATCCAGCATCGTGCCGCTGACGCGCCGGCCCAGGCCCAGGTTGCGGTCGAAGTTCTTCTTCACCAGATCGGCGGTCAGCGGCGTGCCGTCATGCATCTTGACGTTCGGCCGCAACTCGAACGTGAAGGCCTTCAGATCCGGCGCGGCGGTCCAGGACAGGGCAAGCCCGGGCTTGGGGTTTCCGGCATCGTCGAAGCGCACCAGCGTATCGAACAGCGCCAGCAGCACCTCCTGCGAGAAGCTGCTGCCGCTTTGCGGCTCCGCCGGGTCCAGCGTCTCGTTGCCGACCGCGTCGTAATACACCAGCGTCCCCGCGGTGTTGACGTCCTGCGCAGCCGCGGCACCGGACAGACCGGCCACCACGGCCGAGGCGAGAAGGAAAGAACGCATCACTTGCACCCCTTGGCAACCTGTACATCGTTGAACTTGTCGTCACCCAGCGGCAGGAACGGCTCCAGGTTCAGGATGCAGCCCGGCTTGTAGGCATAGACATTGGATCGGCTGATGATCGGGATCGTCGCGACCTTGTCCGACACCTCGCGCGCGAGTTCCCGCATCAGCACCGCGCGGTTCGGATCGGTGACGGGCATCGCGCGCAGCCGGCCCAGCATCTCGTCGATCGCGGGCGAGACCGCCCCGCCCGGCGCATAGGTGCCGCCTGTCCCGACAAGCTCATAGATCGTGGAGATCGGGTCGGCGCGTCCGCCATAGCGCGCCATCAGCATGTCGCCACGTCCCGGCGGCTTGTAGAACAGCGGAAACTGCGAGACATCGACGGCATCGAACTTGATGCGGATGCCGACCTCGGCCAGGTTGGCCTGCAAGGCCTCCCCGATCTGGCGGTACTCGCTGTTGTTCAGCAGCAGGTCCACAAGCTCGAACCCGTCCTTGTAGCCGGCTTCGGCCAGCAGCGCCCTGGCCTTGGCCTGGTCGAACGGATAGCTCTTTTCCAGATCGGCGACGTAGAACGGCGACTTGGCCGACCAGATCTGGCGGGCGGGGCGGGCGCTGCCATAGGACGTGGCCTCGGCGATGCCCTCGCGGTCGATCGCGTACATGATTGCCTGGCGCACCCGCAGATCGGCCAGCGGGCCCTTCCTGGTGTTCGGATAGACGTCCCACACCGCGTTCTTGTCCACCACCTGGATGGTCAGCCCGGCGGACTTCGCCTCGGCGATCTGGCGGGCGTCGATCAGCGCGATCGTTGCCTGTCCGGACCGTAATGCGTTCAGCCGAGCGCGGCCGTCGGGAACATAGTGGTGCTCGAAGGCCGAGGGGCGGCCGGCGATCCCGCCCCAATAGGCATCGTTGCGTGTCGTCGTCGTGGTGACGTTCGCATCGAAATTCTTCAGCCGGTACGGCCCGGTGCCGATGGCGGTCAGGGTGCCGCCGAACGCGTCGTCCTTCAGCGCCGCCGGGCTGATCATCATGCCGGGCGTCGATCCCAGCCAGTACTCGATCTGCCCGTTCGGTGCCTTCAGCCTGATGCGGACCTTATATTCGTCGATCACGTCATAGGATGCGATCAGGTTGAACGTCTCGGCCACCGTGCCGACGATGCGCTTGCCCAGGGCCACGTTGCGATCGAAGTTGCGCTTCACCGCCTCGGCATTGAACGGCGTGCCATCGTGGAACGTCACGCCCTTGCGCAGCGTCAGCGTCAGTTCCGTCAGCTCGGCATTGCGGGTCCAGGATTCCGCCAGGCCCGGGATCACCTCGCCCGCGCCGGTCATGTGGAACAGCGGATCGTAGATCGCCAGCAATGCCTCGTGCGAGTAGGTGCTGTTGTTCTGCGGCTCGGACGGGTCCAGCGTCGCGTTGCCGGCCATGTCGTAATAGATCAGCGGCGCGTTCGGATTGGGTTCGCCGGCCAGCGCCGGCAACCCGATCGCGGCGGCCAGAGTGACGCCGCAAATCGCCGCGCCATACATCCAGGCTTTCTTGAAGGCTTTCACTTGCACCCCGTCGAGACTTGCACATCGTTGAACCTGTCGTCGCCCGACGGCAGGTATGGCTGAAGGTTGAGAATACATCCGGGCTTGTAGGCATAGACGTTCGCCCGCGTCACCATGGGCAGGGTCGCCACGCTGCTCGAAATCTCCCGCGCCAGCTCCTGCATCACACCCGCTCGGCGGGGATCGGTTGCAGCCATGCGGCGGGCTTTCGTCAGCAGCTCATCGATGCGCGGGCTCGCGACGCCGCCGGGGGCATAGGAGCCGCCGGTGCCCACGATTTCGTGAACCGTCTGGATCGGGTCGCTGCGCCCGCCGTAGCGGCCCATCAGCACATCGCCGCGGGTCGGCGGGCGGTAGAACTGCGTGAACTGCGAGACATCGACCACGTCCAGCTTCATCCGGATGCCGACATCGGCGAAATTGGCCTGCAGCGCCTCGGCCATCTGGCGGTATTCGCTGTTGTTCAGCAGCAGGTCCGACAGCTCGAACCCGTCCTTGAACCCGGCCTCGGCCAGCAGCGCCCTGGCCTTGGCCGGGTCGTACGGATAGGCGTTCTCCAGCCCCGGCACATAGAAGGGCGATTTCGGCGACCAGACCTGCCAGGTCGGCTTGGCGGTGCCGTTGGTGATCGCCAGGGCGATGCCTTCGCGGTCGATGGCGTGCATCATCGCGCGGCGGACGCGGATATCGCCCAGCGGCCCCTTCTTCAGGTTCGGATAGATCAGCCACAGCGCGTTCTTGTCGACCGCATCGATCTGCAGCCCCGCCGACTTGGCTTCCGGCACCTGGCGCGGATCGATCAGCGCGATGTTCGCCTGGCCCGACCGCAGGGCGTTCAGCCGCGCGCGCCCGTCGGGGACGTAGTGGTGTTCGAACCCGGCGGGGCGCAGGCCCGGCCCGTTCCAGTACTGCTCGAACCGCGTGGTGATCGTCTTCACGTTGGGGTCGAACTGCCGCAGCTTGTACGGCCCGGCGCCGACGCCCTGCAGCGTGCTGCCGATCACCCCGTCCTTCAGCACCGCGGGGCTGACCATCATCCCGGCGTTCGCGCCCAGCCAGAACTCGATCTGTCCGGATGGCTGCTTCAGCTTGATGCGGACGATGTCGTCGCCCTCGTATGCCACCGATTCGATCAGCTTGAACGTCTCGATCACCGTGGTGCCGGCGCGGGTGCCCAGCGCGGCCATGCGGTCGAAGTTGCGCTTCACCGCCTCGGCATTGAACGGGGTGCCGTCATGGAACGTGACGCCGTGGCGCAGCTTCAGCGTCAGCTCCGTCAGGTCCGCGTTGCGGGTCCAGGATTCCGCCAGCCCCGGGCCGGGGTTGCCGGCATCGTCCAGCCGGATCAGCGGTTCATAGATCGCGAGCAGGGCTTCGTGGGAGTAGGAGCTGTTGTTCTGCGGCTCGATCGGGTCCAGCGTCTCGTTCCCCGCCATGTCGTAATAGACCAGCGTGGCGTTCACGTTCGGTTCGTTCGCCGCGGCCGGCAGGGCCGCGAGCGTGGCGCACGTCAGAAGCCAGGCCGGGAAGCGCATGATCGTGTCTCCACCTGCGGGCCGGGCGACGTGGCGGCGCACCCGTTCGTACGGGCCGCGCGGCCGGAGGTGGATTCCGGTCGGACGAGCGCACTCCCTGATGCAGCCGGGTCGTCGCCTGGCCGATTATTGCTGCCCGCAGCATGCCGGCTGCGGTTGGCCGTGTCTACCGGCGCGAGCTTTCGGTTTCGTCATCCGTTGGCGTGGCGGAAGAAGCCGGGCGCGGGCGCAGCGCCAGGAAGGCGGCCAGCAGCATCAGGGTCATGCCCAGCGCCGATCCCCAGTGCAGCTTTTCCCCGAACAGGGTCGACCCGATGGTGACCGCGATGACGGGGGAGACGAAGGCATAGGTGCCGGGGCGGCTGGCGCCCCAGTCCCGGACCAGCAGGAAATACATGGTGGTTGCCATCAGCGCGCCGGGGATCAGCAGATAGACCCAGGCCAGGACGGCCGGCCAGCCCCAGCGGAACGACAGCGCGGCCCAGCCGCCCGGTTCCAGGATCAGCGAGGCGACCAGCAGGATGACGCCGCCGATCAGGTTGGTCAGCCCGGCCAGCTGCACGGGGCCGAAATTGCGCATCATCGGCCGCGTCATCACCGAACCCATGGAATAGCACAGGCACCCCACCATCACGCCGCCGGCGCCGATCACCTCCCACACATCCAGCGTGCCGGCCAGCGCGTCGGGGCCGAACAGGGTCACCACGCCGGCGATGCCCAGCGCGATCGCGCCCAGCTGGCGCAGGGTGAACCGTTCCTGGCCGAAGGCGACCGAGAAGCCCAGCAGGGCGATGGGTGTCAGGGCCGAGCTGATGACGGCGCCGAGACCGGCGGTGATGTGGACCAGGCCGTATAGCTGGATCACCTGGTTCAGCGTGATCAGCAGGATCGACACCCCGACCAGCCGCTTCACCCGCCGCGGCGGCGGCATCACGCGCTGTCCCGTCCAGCGCAGCCAGACCAGCAGGACGGTGCCGGCGACCGTCCAGCGCAGGCCGGCGAACACGCCGGGCGGCACCGCCTGGATACCGATCTTCATCGCCAGCCAGGTGGTGCCCCAGACGAAGCAGATGAAGGCGAACATCGCACGCTGTCGCGCGGACGGAGAGAGGCGCATGCGATCCGATCGGGCAGGGGGGTGACGGGCCCGCTTCTACAGGGGGAATGGGGCGGGATTGCAGCGCCCAGGCGGCATGCCCCGCATGCGCGGCTTACACGCGCAGGCGTTGCGTCCGGGCAAACCGGTCCAGCCGATAGGGTGCCGGATCGACCAGCGGGGGGTCGCCGGCCACCAGGTCCGCCATCAGCCGCCCCGCCCCCGGTCCGATGCCGAAGCCATGGCCGGAAAACCCCGAGGCGATGAACAGCCCGGGCATGCGCGGCACCTCGCCGATCACCGGCACGGCGTCGGGGGTGACATCCATCAGCCCGCCCCAGCTCTGCGCGATCTGCATGTTTGCGAAGGCGGGGAACAGCCGCGACAGGACGGATCGTGCCTCGGCCAGGATGCCGGCCTTGGGCGTGGGGTCCAGCACGCGCACCGCCTCCATCGGCGAGGCATCGTCCAGGTCCCAGTGGCGCCTGGTCCGCAGCTCCTGCCACGATCGCAGGCCGACGCGCAGGCGGATTTCGTTGCGGTTATGGATCAGCCGCGGCAGGAAATCCGCCAGCAGGCGGAAATGGTCGGGGGTGATCTCGGCCGTGTTGGCGTTGCGCCGAGCGATGGAGTATCCGCCATCCAGCCGCTTGCGGAAGGCGAAGACGGACCCGCCGGCGGTGACCTCGGGCGCGCCGTCCAGCGGCTGGGTGCGCATCACCGAGCCCAGCACCTTCAGCGCCGGGAAATCCAGGCCGAAATTGCCGCAGAACAGCCGCGACCAGGCCCCGCCCGCCAGCACCGCGGCATCGCAGCGGATGCGGCCATGCTCGGTGATCACGCCGACCAGGCGGCCATTGTGCTGGTCGACGCCGCGCACGGCGCAGTTGGTGAAGATCTGCGCGCCATGGTCGCGCGCCGCCTCGGCGATCGCGGGGGCGGCATGGGCCGGTTCGGCGCGCCCGTCGGTCGGGGTGTGCAGCCCGGCAACGAAATTGCGGCTCGCACCCGGCATGATCGCGTCC
Organism: uncultured Bifidobacterium sp.; assembly: GCA_964478525.1. GTDB lineage: Bacteria > Pseudomonadota > Alphaproteobacteria > Acetobacterales > Acetobacteraceae > Rhodopila. The sequence goes on along the minus strand of CAYZKM010000045.1, from coordinate 8,142 downwards.
AGCGCATCGCCGCGCAACAGCTGCGAATCGACCTGATAGGGGCGAGCCTGTTCCAGCCAGGCTTCCTGGTCGGCGACGTCCTTCTCGGTCTCGCACAGATACATGATGCCCGGCTGGCGGAACCCGGTCTCCCGCCCCGTGCGTTCATTCATCCCGCGCCACAGCCGCAGGCTTTCGATGGCCAGGGGAATCTCGCCCTCGTCGCGGCCCATGGTGCGGCACCAGCCCCAGTTGCGGCTGGATTGCTCCCCGCCGATGCGGCCCTTCTCGCACAGCACGACGGCATGGCCCTTCTCGGCCAGGAACAGGGCGGTCGAGACGCCGATGATGCCGCCGCCGATCACCACGATTCCGGTGCGTTCGGGCAGCTTGGGGTCGGATTGGACCAGATCGACGGGCGGGGACATGACAAGCCTGTGGCCAGTGGAGATTTGGCAGCATATGCTGCTCTGCAACATCTGACTACGGGAGTGCCGGGCATCATGGCGTGGCGGATTGGCGTGGATTCCGGTGGGACATTTACGGATGTCTGTCTGTTCGATGACGCCACCGGCCGCGTCGAGGTGTGGAAAGTCTCCTCCACCCCCGCCGATCCGTCGCAGGGTATTGCCCAGGGTGTTGACGAAGGCGTCGCGCAGGTCGGCGCCACGCCGGGCGCGGTCGGCTATTTCGGCCATGGCACGACGGTGGCGACGAATGCGCTGATCCAGCACCGTGGCGTCCGCACCGGGCTGATCACCACCGACGGATTCCGCGACCTGCTGGAGATCGGGCGCCAGAAGCGCCCGGACCTGTACGACCAGCAGACCGAGAAGCCGCCGACGCTGGTGCCGCGCGACCTGCGGCTGGAGGTGCCCGAGCGCCTGCGCCGTGACGGCACGCCCGAGACCGTGCTGGACCAGGACGCGTTCCGCGCCGCCGTCCGCCGCCTGCGCGCGGACGGTGTGCAGGCGGTGGCGGTCTGCTTCCTGTACAGCTTCGTCAATCCGGCGCACGAACAGGCCGCCGCCCGCATCCTGGCCGAGGAATTTCCCGACGCCTTCGCCTGCGTCTCCCACCAGGTCGCGCCCGAGTTCCGGGAGTTCGAGCGGCTGTCGACCGCGGTGGTGAACGCCTATCTCGGTCCGGTCATGCACCGGTACATCGGCCGGTTGGCGGAGCGGCTGTCGACGCTGGGGGTGCGCGCGACCCCCCATCTGACCCAATCCAACGGCGGCGTCATCGGCTTCGACCAGGCCGCTCGGCTGCCGGTCCGCACCGTCCTGTCCGGCCCGTCCACCGGCGTCGTCGGCGCGCAGGAGATCGGGGCGCTGGTCGGCATGCCCGACCTGATCACCTTCGACATGGGCGGCACCAGCACCGATGTCGCGCTGCTGGCCGGCGGGAAATGCCGCCTGACCAGCGAGGCGACGGTGCACGGCTATCCGATCAAGGCGCCGATGCTGGACATCCACACGGTGGGTGCCGGCGGCGGGTCGATCGCCTATATCGACAGCGGCGGCCTGCTGAAGGTGGGCCCGCGCAGCGCCGGCGCCGATCCGGGGCCGGTCTGCTATGATCGCGGCAATGCCGAGGCGACGGTGACCGACGCCAATGTCGTGCTGGGCACGCTCAATCCCGACTTCCTGCTGGGCGGGCGCATGCGGGTGCGGCACGACCTGGCGGTGGCCGCCATCGACCGGCTGGCCACGCCCCTGGGCATGGACCGGATGGCGACGGCGCAGGGCATCATCTCGGTGGTCACCGCGAACATGGCGCGGGCGATCCGGGTGATCTCGGTGCAGCGGGGCTACGACCCGCGCGACTACACGCTGGTCGCGTTCGGCGGGGCCGGTCCGCTGCATGCCGCGCGCCTGGCGCGGGAGCTGGAGATCAGCCGCATCCTGGTGCCGCGCAATCCCGGCATCCTGTGCGCGATGGGGCTGCTGCTGACCGATCTGCGGGCCGATTTCGCGGTGACGCGGCTGAACACGCTGCAACCCGCCGCGCTGGCGGCGGTGGTGGACGCGTTCCGCGACCTGGACGACCGCGCCGGCGCGTGGTTCGACGCGGAAGCCATCCCGGCGGAAAGCCGCCGCCTGACCCGCACGGTGGACATGCGCTATGCCGGGCAGAACTACGAACTGCCCATACAGATGCCGGACGGACCGATCGGGCCGGGCACGCTGGACGCCCTGGCCGCGGGCTTCGCCGAGGCGCATCACCGCGCCTATGGCTTCGTCGCCGCCGACGATCCGGTGCAGCTGGTCACCTTCCGCGCCGAGGCCGCGGGCATCGTGCCCAAGGCGCGGTTCGAGGCGCAGCCGGATGCTGGCCCCGATGCCTCGGGCGCGGTGATCGGCACGCGGGAGGTATGGCTGCCCGAAGCCGGCGGGTTCGTCGCCTGCCCGGTCTATCAGCGTGAGAAGCTGCGCGCCGGCAACCGCATCGCCGGCCCGGCGATCATCGAGCAGATGGACGCCACCACGGTCGTATTGCCGGGGATGGCCGCGCGGGTCGAACCCTACATGAACCTGATCCTGGAGGTGCCATGAACGACGCGGCCATCGCCACCGCGGCGATCGACCCGATCACCGTCGAGGTCATCGGGTCCTCGCTGTCCTCGATCGTCGAGGAGATGGGAGAGGCACTGATCCGGGCCTCCTACTCCACCAACATCAAGGAACGGCGGGACTGTTCCACCGCGCTGTTCGACCTGGCCGGGAACACGCTGTGCCAGGCCGAGCATATTCCGATGCATCTGGGCAGTTTTCTGGATCTGATCCCGCATATCATGAAGCGCCATCCGGTGGCTGGGATGCGTCCGGGCGATGTGTTCTGCGGCAACGATGCCTATGAAGGCGGCGGCACCCATCTGCCGGACATCGTGCTGGCGGAACCGGTCTTCGTCGACGGGCACATGACGGCCTGGGCGGTGAACCTGGCGCACCATGCCGATTTCGCCGATCGCGGGCATGCGCATATCTACCAGGAAGGGCTGCGCATCCCGCCCATCCGGCTGTATCGCGCCGGCGAGTTGCAGACCGATGTGCAGGAGCTGATCCTGCTGAACTGCCAGGTGCCGCGCGAACGGCTGTCGGACCTGCGCGCGCAGATGGCCGCCAACCGGCTGGGCGTGCAGCGGTTCCAGGGGCTGTGCGCCAAGTACGGCCGCGACACCGTGATGGCCGCCGGGGCCGCGCTGCAGGACTATGCCGAACGCAAGATGCGCGCCGGCATCGCCGCGATCCCCGATGGCACCTACCGCTTCGCCGACCGGTACGACTGCCCCGAGATCGACGGCGAGCTGGACATGCGCGTCGAGATCACTGTCACCGGCGATGCCATGCACCTGCATTTCGAGGCGCCGAGGCAGGTGCGCGCCGGCCTGAACATGACCATGACCGCGCTGCTGTCGACGGTCTATTACGCGGTCAAGACGGTGGTCGATCCGTCGATCCTGCCCAATGCCGGCCTCGCGCGCCCGCTGACGGTGTCCGCGCCACTCGGCACCATCGTGAACTGCGCCCATCCGGCGGCGGTGAACGGGCGGCTGGGTCCCTGTCAGCGCGTGGTGGACCTGATCCACGGCGCCCTCGCCCAGGCGGTGCCCGAGCGGGTGACGGCGGCTTCGAACGGGGCGTGCTTCTCGATCACCTTCGTCGGCCACCAGCCCGCCGACAACCGCATCTGGGTCTATCTGGAAACCATCGGCGGCGGGTTCGGCGCCCGCGCGCACCGCGACGGGCTGGACGGCGTGCATGTCCACATGACCAACACGTCGAACCTGCCGGTCGAGGCACTGGAAGGCGAGTATCCGCTGACCCTGATGCGGTACGAGCTGGTGGATGGCTCGGGCGGGGCAGGGCGGCATCGCGGCGGCATGGGGTTGCGCCGGGTCTATCGCGCCGACCATGAGTGCCGCGTCCGCATCGACGGCGCCCGCCTGCTGTCGCGGCCCTGGGGCCTGTTCGGCGGACTGGAAGGCGGACAGGCGGATATACGTTTGCATGGCGGGGCGATTCCGTTCGATCATGGCAATGGCGGGCTGCGGCCCGGCGAAATGATCGAGGTCGTGACCGGCGGCTCGGGCGGCTATGGCCCGCCGGCGGAACGCGACAGGGACGCCGTCGCCCGTGACATCGCCGAGGGCCGGATCGATCCGGACACCGCGGCCAAGACCTACGGGTAAAACCGCCCGGCTCGAAAATTCGCAGGAGGCTGCAATGGGTTCTGACGACACGACGGCTCCGCCGCTTCCCGCCACCGCCGCGCTGTCACGCCGGGCACTGATCGCGGCGGGATTGGCGGTGCCGCTGGTCGGGCGGGCAGGGCTTGCCGCCACCACGCCGGGGCGGCTGGTCTTCGGCCTGTCATCCTATCCGCCCACCCTCGCCCCCTGGGCCAACTCAGGTACCGCCGCCGCCACCGCTCGGCTCATGTTCCACCGGGGCCTGCTGGGCTATGCCGAGGATGGATCGGTGCGCGGTGAACTCGCCGAACGCTGGGAACGCGCCGCCGATGGCGCCTGGGTGTTCCACCTGCGCGACGCGACGTTCCACAACGGCAAGACCGTCACCGCCGAGGACGTGGCCTGGTGCATCGAACAGATCGCGGCCGAGAAATCGACGGCGTATCTGCGCGTGCAGATGCAGGATATCGTCAGGATCGAGACCCCGGACGCGAAGACGGTGCGGCTGCACACCAAGGACCCCTCGGTGACGCTGCCGCTGCATTTCGCCAGCTTCTACGCCCCGATCATCGCCAGGGATTCGTTGAAGGACTCACCGCGCGGGATCGGTGCCGGCCCGTTCGTGCTGGCCAATGAAGAACGCGGGGTGGCGCTGGAGTTCACCGCGTTCGACAAGTTCTATCGTCCGGGCCTGCCGAAGCTGAAATCTCTGCGCCTGGTCGCCTATGCCGACGAAAGCCTGCGCGTGGCCGCGCTGCAGGCGGGCGATGTCGACCTGATCGAGTACGTGCCGTGGAACGCGATGGCGGGGATCGAGGCCGATGGCAGGCTGGCGATGCAGAGCACGCCCGGCCCGTTCATGTACCTGACGTTCAACGGGCGGGTGAAGCCGTTCGACGATGCCCGCGTCCGGCGCGCGGTGGCGCATGCGATCCGGCGGGAGGATGTGATCAAGGCGGCGTTCTATGGCCGCGGCACGCCCATCGGCGGGCTGCCGATCGCCGAGGGCACGCCGTTCTACGACCGCAAATTCTCGGACGGGCTGCTGTACGATCCCGCCAGGGCGAAGGCGCTGCTGGCCGAGGCGGGGCATCCGAACGGGTTTTCGTGCAAGCTGCTGTCGACCGCGCAGTACGGCATGCACAAGGACACCGCCGCCGTGGTGCAGCAGCATCTGGCGGCGGTGGGCATCAATGTGGAACTCGTGCTGCCCGACTGGGCGACCCGCGTCACGCTGGGCAATCGCGGCCAGTTCGAGCTGGGTGTGATGGGCAGTTCCGCCGACAGCAACGACCCGGACGGGCTGACCCCGTTCATCGCCGGCAATGTCGCCGCGTCCTATGTCCGCAGCACCGGGCTCAATACGCCGCGTATCGACACGCTGCTGGCCGCCGGGCGGTCCGAGTTCGACACTGCCCGCCGCCGCGTCATCTATGATGAACTGCAGCAGGTCTGCCTGGAGCAGGCGCCGATCGTGGCGCTGTGCTTCCGCGCCCAGGCCTATGCGATGGCGAAACAGGTGCAGGGGTTCCGCAACCTGCCGGGGGCGCTGACCTTCTACTCGGGCACCACGATCGAGCAGACCAGCACCTGAACCGGCCATGGCCTGGTTCCTCCGTCGCATCGGCACCGCGATCCTGCTGATCTGGGTCGTCGCCAGCATCGTCTTCCTGGCGATTCGCGTGGTGCCGGGCGATCCGGCCGAACTGCTGCTGTCGCAAGGCGGGGTGGCGCCCGATCCGGCGGCGGTGGCGGAATTGCGGGACCAGCTCGGGCTCGATCGCCCGCTGGCGGCGCAATACGCCGAGAAGTTCCGGCTGCTGGCGGTCGGTGATCTCGGACGGTCGCTGCAGGACAACGCCCCGATCGCGGCCGAGATCGCGCGCCGGCTGCCGCGCACGCTGGAACTGATCGGCTTCGCCACGCTGTTCGCGGTGCTGGTCGGCATCCCCTCGGGCGTGCTGGCGGCGAACCGGCCCGGCAGCTGGCTGGACCGGTGGGCGCTGATGAAATCGTCGGTCTGCCTGGCGGTGCCGGTCTTCGTGGTCGGCACGGTGCTGGTGCTGGTCTTCGCGCAGACCCTGCGCTGGGTGCCCGCCGGCGGGTATGTGCCGCTGGCGCGCGATCCCGGGCGGCACCTGCTGCTTGCGATGATGCCGGCGCTGGCGATCGGCATCGCCCTGGCGGCGACGGTGTTCCGCATGACGCGGGCGTCGATGCTGGACGTGACGCAGCGCGACTTCATCCGCACCGCGCGCGCCAAGGGCGTGGCACCGCGCCGCATCCTGGTGCGCCATGTGCTGCGCAACGCACTGATGCCGGTGGTCACCGTGCTGGCGCTGCACATGGGCACGCTGCTGGGCGGCACCGTCCTGGTGGAGTACGTGTTCAACTATCCCGGCCTGTCCGGCCTGCTGGTCGAGGCGGTGAACGCCCGCGACTACCCGGCGGTCGAGGGCGTGGTGCTGGTGATCTCGGTGCTGTTCGTCCTGCTGAACCTGGCGGTCGACCTGCTGTATGCGGCGCTCGATCCACGGGTGCGGCACGCATGATGCGGCTGCGGCGCGGACCGGTCATCGCGGTCGCCGCCATCGCCCTGCTGGCGCTTGCCGTGCCGCTGCTGCCGCTGCCGGATCCGATCCGCATCGAGGTCGCGCGCCAGCATGCCGCCCCGTCGGCCGCGCACTGGCTGGGGCAGGACGAGTATGGCCGCGACGTGCTGTCGCGCCTGCTATGGGGGGCGCGGACGTCGTTGCTGGTGGCGGGGGCCTCGGCGTCGCTGGCCTGCCTGTTCGGGATCGTGCTGGGGTTGGCCGGCGGGTATCTGCGCGGCGTCACCGAGTTCCTGGCCGTGCGCAGCATGGATGTGGTGCTGTGCTTCCCGCCGCTGCTGCTGGCGCTGCTGGTGGTCACGCTGCTGGGCCCGGGTGCCGCCACGCTGATCCCGGTGCTGGCGGTGCTGTACCTGCCGGGCTTCGTGCGGGTTGTATACGCGGGTGTCCTGACGGTGCGATCCCAGGACTATGTGGAGGCGATGCGCGCCCTGGGGGCGGGTCCGGTGCGGATCATGGCGCGCACCATCCTGCCCAACGTCGCCGGCCCGGTGCTGGTGCAGTTCAGCCTGGCGGCGGCGTCCGCGGTGGTGCTGGAATCCGGGCTGTCGTTCCTGGGCCTGGGCGTGGTGCCGCCGACCCCGTCCTGGGGCCTGATGATCGGTTCGGCGCGCGCAACCATGAACCAGGCGCCGCTGCTGCTGGCGTGGCCCTGCGCGGCGCTGACGCTGACCATCCTGGCGATGAACGCGCTGTGCGACGCCCTGCGCGACGCGGTCGATCCGCATGCCCGCCCGGCCGGGGCGGCGCGGCCGGTCGCGGACCGGTTGCTGCCGGGGTTGCGCCCGCCATCGGGCCCGGTGCTGGCCGTGCGGGACCTGACCATCGAGATCGACACCCCCCACGGCATCATCCACCCGGTGCGCGCCCTGTCGCTGACCGTCGCGGCGGGGGAGACGGTGGCCATCGTCGGGGAAAGCGGGTCCGGCAAGTCGCTGACCGGCCTGGCGGTGATGGGCCTGCTGCCGCCGGCCGCGCGGGTGACCGGCGGGGCCGCGTGGCTTGAGGGGCGGGACCTGCTGCGCGCCGGCGAACCGGCACTGCGCGATCTGCGCGGGGCGGCGATGGCGATGGTGTTCCAGGACCCGCTGTCCAGCCTGAACCCGGTGCATCGCATCGGCGCCCAGATCGCCGAGGCGATCACCGCCCATGCCCCGACGCCGGCGCGGGTGGCGTGGGATCGCGCGATCAGCCTGCTGCGCCAGGTCGGCATCCCCGATCCGGAGCGGCGGGCGCGCGTGTTCCCCTACGAGATGTCGGGCGGGATGCGCCAGCGCGCGATGATCGCCATGGCCATCGCCAATGATCCCAGGCTGCTGATCGCCGACGAACCCACCACGGCGCTGGACGTGACGATCC
>CAYZKM010000044.1:0-16566 GCA_964478525.1 uncultured Bifidobacterium sp. | reverse complement strand
CAGTGCGGCGCCCGGAATGGTGATGATCCAGGGCGCGTCGGTCATGTATTGCCGTCCCTCGGCCATGATGTTGCCCCAGGTCGGGGTGGGCGGCACGGCGCCGACGCCCAGGAACGACAGGGTCGCCTCGGTCAGCACCGCATAGGCGAACAGGAACGACAGCTGCACGATCAGCGGCGCCATGGCGTTCGGCAGGATGTGGCGGCGCAGGATGCGCCAATGCCCGGCCCCGGCCGCGACGGCGGCCTGCACATACTCCATCTCGCGCAGGACGATCACCGATGACCGGACGATGCGCGCCGTGCGCGGCGTGTAGACGATGCCCAGCGCGATGATGACATCGTTCACCGACGGGCCCAGCACCGCGGTGACGGCGATGGCCAGCAGCACGGCCGGGAACGCCATCAGCGCGTCGTTCATCCGCATCAGCATGTTGTCCAGGCCGCGGAAATACCCCGCCAGCGCGCCGATCGCGGTGCCGAACACGGCGTTGATCACCACCACCGATCCGCCGATGAAGATGGAAAGCTGCGCGCCCCAGACGACGCGCGACCACAGGCTGCGCCCGAAATTGTCGGTGCCGAAGATGAAATCCTGCCCCGGCGGCCTGAACTTGGACCGCATCGACAGCCGGTACGGGTCCACCGACGTGATCCACGGCGCCAGTGCGGCGGCCAGGACCACGATCATGCACAGCGCCAGGCCCAGGACGAACAGCCGGTGACGGAACAGCCGGCGCAGCGTGCCGCGCAGCGGATGCTCCCGCCGGTCCGACAGCGTGTCGTCGGCATTTGCGTTCGCATCGGGCAACGCGGTCGTGTCAGGCGTCGTCATAGCGTACCCGCGGGTCCAGCAGCGCATAGCAGACATCGACCGCGATATTCACCATCACCAGCAGCCCGGTGATGATCAGCAGCCCTCCCTGCACCATCGGATAGTCGCGGTTCAGCACCGCCTGCGTCAGCAGCTGCCCGATGCCGGGGATCGAGAACAGCGTCTCGGTCACGACCGAACCCGAGATCAGCAGGCTGACGATGATGCCCACCACCGTGGTGATCGGGATCAGCGCATTGGCCAGCGCATGCTTGATCACCACCTGGCGCGCCGGCAGCCCCTTGGCCCGCGCGGTGCGGATATAGTCCTGGCGCAACACCTCCAGCATGGTCGACCGGGTGATGCGCGCCAGCAGCCCGGCCAGCAGCAGCGCCAGGGAAATCGCCGGCATGGTCGAGGTCGCGAGCCATCCCAGCGGATCGGCCGAGAACGCGACATACCCGCCCGTCGGCAGCCAGCGCAACTCCACCGCGAACAGGATGATCATCAGCAGGCCCAGATAGAAATTGGGCAGCGAGATCCCGATCATCGCCACCAGCATCGCCGCCTGGTCGACCCAGCTGTTCTGGCGCAACGCCGCGACGATCCCGCTGCCCAGCCCGATCAGCAGCGTCAGCACCAGCGCATAGGCCGACAACGCCAGCGTGACCGGCAGCCGCTCCATCGTCGCCTTCAGCACCGGCTGGCCCAGCAGCAGCGACCGCCCGAGATCGCCCTGTGCCAGGTTCAGGTACCAATGCCCGAGCTGGGAGAGGAACGGCTGGTCCAGCCCCAGGTCGGCACGGATATTGGCCACCTGCTCCTTGGTGGCGGACAGCCCGGCGATGGCGGCGGCGGGATCGCCGGGGATCATGTGGATCATGGCGAAGGTGATCAGGCTGACGATCACCATGATCGGCACCGCGCCCACCAGCCTTCTGACCACGATCGACAGCACGGGCGCTAACCCGCCTGGCCCGTCATCTCAGTTGGCGATCCACACGTTCGACATCCGCGGAATGCGGAACGGGGCGAAGCCCTTCACGTTCGACCGCACGCCCTGCACCTTGGTGAAGGACCCGAACGGCACCGCGAAGACATTCGTCAGCGCCGTCTTCTGCATCCGCGCGAACGCCGCCTGCCGCTCGGCCGGCGTCGGCAGCGTGTTCATGTCGGTCCATGCCGCCAGCATCTCGGGGTCGTCCTTGCCGCCCATCGGCTTGTACGTCGCCCCCGGCTGCACCATGAACTGCATCGTCGCCAGCGCGCCCAGCGCCGGCTGCGTGCCCCATCCGGTGAAATGGAAGTTCCAGCCCTCGATCGTGTTCTGCATCATCTGCACCGAGGTCGGCCAGTCGACCACCTTCATCTGCGCGTTGATGCCCACCGCCTGCAGCTGCTGCTGCATGACCAGCGCCGAGTTGTACATCGGCGGGTAGTCCTTGTTGGTCAGCAGGACCACCGGCTCCCCCTTGTAGCCGGCCTGGTTCAGGTATTTCTTCGCCAGCGCCGCATCGCGCTGGTTGTAGGTCTCCTTGCCCGCATCCGTATAGGAAGGCTGGTTCGGATACTGGAACCCGACATTCAGGCGGTAATTGCCGTCCGACGCCGCGTCCATGATCTCGTCCATGTCCAGCACCGCCTGGATCGCCTTGCGCACCAGCAGATTGTCGGTCGGCGGGGCCGAGGTGTTCGGGTTGGCGATCTGGATCCACCAGTTCGCCAGCGGCAGGATCGTGATGTTGGGGTCCTTCTTCAGATCCGGCAGCGACTTGGTCGGCAGGTCTTCCACCCCTTGCAACTCGCCGGTCTTCAACCCGGCCACCCGCGCGCCGGGCTCGGTCACGATCCGGAACGTCACGGTATCCAGGCACGCCTGCTTGTAGCCGCCGAACCCGGTCCGCTGGTCGAATGTCCGGTTCGGCTGATAGCCGTCATACCGTTTCAGCTTCACATGGCTGCCGGGCGTGGATTCCACCAGCTCGAACGGCCCGGTGCCGATCGGCCTGGTCAGCTGCATCGACGGCACGTCGCGGTTTTCCGCCGGGATGATCACGATCGGCACGCTGAACGAGCTCAGCGCCTCGATGAACGTGGGCTGCACCTTCTTCATATGGATGACGAATGTATTCGCATCCGGCGCGTCCCACCGGTCCACATTGTCCAGCGTGCTGCGCTGGTTGCCCACCTTGGCATAGCGATCGAACGACGCGACCACATCGGCCGACGTCATCGGCTTGCCGTTGTGGAACTTGATCCCCTGGCGCAGCTTGAACGTATAGGTCAGGCGATCCGGCGCCTCGGTCATCGATTCCGCGAGTTCCAGGATCGGATTGTTGTTGTCGTCGCGGGTCATCAGCGATTCATACATGTTCATCGCGATGTTGCGGGTCGAGATCGTCGCCGACGTCATCTGGTCCAGCGTGTTGATGTTCGCTTCCTGGCCGAACACCAGATTGCCACCCATCGTCGGGCACTTGAACTGTTCGGCACCGGCCGGAACCACGCCCGCGGCGAAACCGGCGAGCACCATCACAGACGTCAACAAACCTCGTCGCATTCCCTGCATCTCCTGGCGGTCACGCATGTCCAACCCGGCATGGACGAGCCGCTCGTTGCCAGGCAGCCTGAGCATGGGGAGGGGATGCGTCAAGGAAGTTATGCATCTTGTTGACATCTCGTGCGGCGCCGCCTCACGGTCATCGGCATGAGACACGCCGAACTGCCCATCACCGGTTATCTGGACCGGTTCTCCCACCGCCCCGGGGAGAGTTTCACCGCCTACGTCAGCATGCGCAGCCCCGCCCCGTTCCGCGCCCGCCTGGTGCGGGTGGTATCAGGCGATCCCAACCCCGACGGGCCGAGCCTGCGGCTGGACGACATGGCCGCCGTCTTCGACCGCGAATACCCCGGCGCCAACCAGCCCATCGCGCTGGGCTCCTACGCGCGCATCGATCCGGCCCCGCCGGTACCAACCGGCCAGGCGATCACCTGGACCGCCCTGGTCTGCCCCGGAGTCGAGCAGGACGGGCAGGCCGTGATGGCGCAGCACACCGCCGGTTCGGCCCTGGTGCTGGCGATCGGCGCCGGCGGCGCCACCGCCATGCTGGAGACCGCGAACGCCACCGTCACCGCCGCCACCGGCGCACCCATGCATCTCGGCCGCTGGTATCGCGTCTGGCTCAGCATCGATCCCGCCGCCGGCACGCTGCTGGCCGGCCAGCAGGCGCTGGACGGCACCGCCCCCATCACCCGCCAGGCCACCAGCCCAACCATCTCCATCCCGCTCGGCGGCACCATGCTGCTCGCCGCCCGCGACCCCGCCGCCCCGCGCGCCCATTACACCGGCAAGCTGGAGGACCCGACCATCCTGGCGGGCGTCTTCCGCACCTGGTCCGACCCGCTGGACCCCGACGAGACCACCCGTGCCACGCCGATCGCGTCATGGGATTTCTCCCGCGAGATGGCGTCCCAGACCGTCATCGACGTCGGCCCGCATGGCTGCCACGGACACCTGGCCAACCTGCCGACCCGGGCCATGACCGGCGCGCGATGGAGCGGGGCCGAGATGTGCTGGCGCCACGCCCCGCGCGACTATGCGGCGATTCATTTCCATGCCGACGACCTGGGCGATTGCGGCTGGAACCCCAGCTTCACCTGGACCGTGCCGCAGGACCTGCGCAGCGGCGCCTATGCGCTGCACCTGTCCTGCACGGATGGCGAGGACTGGCTGCCGCTGTACGTGCTGCCGAAGCGGTCCGGCCCGTTCGCGCCGATCGCCTTCCTGGCGTCGACCTTCACCTACCAGGCCTATGCCAACCATGCGCGCGACAACGCCGATGCCGCCTACAAGGCACGCGTCGCCGCCTGGGGCGCCTATCCGCACAACCCCGACGACTACCCTCTGTACGGCCGTTCGATGTATAACGTGCACCTGGATGGCAGCGGCATCTCGTTCTCCTCGCGCCGCCGCCCGGTGCTGACGATCCGCCCGGGCTTCCTGACCTTCAACGATGCGCGCGGGTCCGGCCTGCGCCACTACCCGGCCGACACCCATCTGCTGGCCTGGCTGGAGGCGAAGGGCGTCGCCTTCGACATCATCACGGACGAAGACCTGGACGACGAAGGCCCCGCATTGCTGGCGCCCTATCGCGCCATCCTGACCGGATCGCATCCCGAGTACCACACGCCGGTCACGCTGGACGCCCTGGCCGGCTACACGAAAGGCGGCGGACGCCTGGCCTATCTGGGCGGCAACGGCTTCTACTGGCGCATCGCCCGCGACAAGGCGATGCCCTGGGCACTGGAACTGCGGCGCGCCGAGGGCGGCATCCGCACCTGGGCCGCCGAACCGGGCGAGTATTACCACCAGCTGGACGGCCAGTATGGCGGGCTGTGGCGGCGCAATCGCCGCCCGCCGCAGATGCTGGCCGGCGTCGGCTTCTCGGGCCAGGGCCTGTTCGAGGGCACGCATTACCGCGTCCTGCCCGCCGCCCGCGACCCGCGCCACGCCTGGATGTTCGACGGCATCACCGAGACGGTGATCGGCGATTACGGCCTGTCGGGCGGCGGGGCCGCGGGCTTCGAGCTCGACCGCGCCGATACCGCCCTGGGCACGCCGTATGACGCGGTGATCCTGGCACGGTCCGAGGACCCGCCGGCCTCGTTCTTCACCGTGCCCGAGGAGGTGCTGGCCGGGCGGCGCACCATCTCGGGCGAACGCCTGGAAGCGCTGCTGCGCGCCGAGATCGTCTATTTCGAAACGGTCGGCGGCGGGGCGGTGTTCTCGGTCGGCTCCATCACCTTCTGCGGCAGCCTGTGGCGCGACGGCTGGGACGGCCCGATCTCCCGCCTGCTGTCGAACGTGGTGCACCGGTTCGCCAGGCCATGACCGACGCCACCCCGCAACAGCGGTCCCGCGCCTATCGCCTGGCGGTCGAGGATACGGATTTCCTGCTGCGCGACGAGATGCGCGATATCCGGTTCGCGCTGGAATATGCCAAGGCGGAACTCAGCCTGCGCGATTGGGGCATCCGCTCGACCATCATCGTGTTCGGCTCGGCCCGCATCCCCTCCCCCGAACAGGTCGCTTCCCGGCAGGAAGCCGCCACCACCGATGCCGAACGGGCCCTGGTGACGCGGGCGGAACGGCTGGTGCCGTACTACGAGGCCGCGCGGGCGTTCGGACGGATCGCATCGGAACGCGGCGGCGCCTTCGCCCCGCATGATCGCTGGCGCGACAACGTGGTCGCGACCGGCGGCGGCGGCGGGATCATGGAGGCAGCGAACCGCGGTGCTTCCGAGGCGGGCGCGCCGACCATCGGCTTCAACATCACCCTGCCGCACGAACAACGGCCCAACCGCTATACGACGCCCGAGCTGACGTTCCGGTTCCACTACTTCGCGATGCGCAAGATGCACATGGCGATGCGCGCCAGCGCGCTGGTGATCTTTCCCGGCGGCTTCGGCACGCTGGACGAGCTGTTCGAGATCCTGACCCTGGCCCAGACCCACAAGATGCCGCCGATCCCGATCGTGCTGTTCAACGAGGCCTACTGGAAGCGGGTGATCTCGTTCGACGCGCTGATCGAGGAGGGAATGATCGAGGCGGATGACCTGTCGCTGTTCACCTTCGCCGATACGGCAGAGGCGGTGTGGGAAGGGCTGGTGAAGGCGGGGCTGCGCAACGCGGCGGGATGACGCGGCTCGGGATCGTCGCCGGCCTCAGAACCACCCCCACAAATCCTCTTTTCGTGCCAGCTCCTCGCTCGGCCCGTCGAACACCATCCGCCCGGACTTCAGCACGATCGCACGGTTCACGATCTTCAGCGTCGCCGGCAGGTTCTGCTCGACGATCAGCACCGTCGTGCCGGTCTCCCTGTTGATCTTTTCCAGGCTGTTCATCACATCCCGCACGATCACCGGCGCCAGGCCCGTCGAGGGTTCGTCCAGCAGCAGGATCGATGGCTGGGTCATCAACGCCATGCCCAGCGCCAGGATCTGCTGCTGCCCGCCGCTCAGCGATCCGGCCATCTGCCCGCCCCGCTCCTGCAGGATCGGAAACAGCCTGTAAATGTCATCGAGCTTCGCCTCGGGGTGATTGAGGCCCGAGATCGTCAGGTTCTGGCGCACCGACAGTTCGCGGAACACATTGTGCCCCTGTGGCACGAATCCGATGCCGCGGCGCACGTTCAGGAACACCTCGCCCGGCACGATCACCTGGTTGCGGTACGAAACCGATCCGCTCACCTCATGCACGTCGCCGACGGCACAGCGCATCAGCGTCGTCTTGCCCGCGCCGTTATGGCCGAAGATGGCGACAGCCTCTCCGTCCGCCACCGTGAACCCGATATCCTTCAGCACGGGAACGCCGCCATACCCCGCCGATACGTTGGAATAGCTCAGCACCGCGGTCAGACTCCGAAATACAGCTCTGTAAGCGCCTTGCTCGCGATCAGCTCGTCGACCGTGCCATCCTGCAGGATGCGGCCATTCGCCATGAACACCGCGCGCGAGCACAGATCGCGGATGAACGAGACGTTGTGCTCGACCACGCACACCGCCCGCCCTGATGCGGCTTCCTGGCGCACCACGGCCTTCATCGTTTCATAGGCGCGCCCCTCGACACCGGCCATCGGTTCATCCAGCAGCAGCAGCGGCCCATCATTCATCAGCGCGCGGGCCAGGCCGATCAGCTTCTGCTGCCCGAAGGGCAGGTCGGTGACCATGCTGTCCGCCGTGTCGGCCAGGCCCATGCGTTCCAGGATGCCTACCGCCCGTTCGCGCGCCGCCGCCTCGGCGGCCCGGATCGCGCCACGGCCGAAGGTGACGCGCAGGATCGACTCGCCGGCATAATCCCGCGGCGCGATCAGCAGGTTGTCCATCACCGACATGGTGCGGAACAGCAGCATGTGCTGCCAGGTCCGCGCCACCCCCATCCGCGCCCGCTTGTACAGCGGCTGGCCCACGACCTGCCGGCCGTTCAGATGGATCTCGCCGGCATCGGGGCGCAGCACGCCCGAGATCAGGTTGAACAGCGACGTCTTGCCCGCCCCGTTCGGCCCGATCAGGCCCAGGATTTCCCCGCCATCGATCGTCAGGTTGATGTTGTCGGAAACGATCACACCGCCGAAGCGCTTGTGCAGGTTTTCCGTGCGCAGCACCTGGGTCATGCGTGGCCTCCCGCCGAACCCGCCTGGCCCGCGCGGCCCATGATCCCCGCCGGGCGCAGGAACAGGAACAGCAGCACCAGCACGGTGAAGATGATCCCCTGGGTCGGCGCCATGATATTGGGCGGCAGTTGCAGGAAGGTGATCGCCTGCGGCACCGCCAGCAGCAGCAGCGCGCCGATCACCGGGCCGAATGCGGTGCCCATCCCGCCAAGCACCACCATGGTCAGGATCTGCGCGGACTGCAGTACCTCGAACTGGTCGGGGCTGACATACTGGAAGTAGTAGGCGTAGACCCCGCCGGCGATCCCGGCGATCCCGCAGCCGATCGCGAAGATCACGATCTTCATCGACATTGCGTTGCGGCCCAGCGCGGTGAAGGCCAGCTCCTCGTCCCGCATGGCGGTGATGGCCCGCCCGTACGGCCCGTTCACGATGGCACGGATCGCGACGACCGACGCGATCGCCAGCGCGACCGTGATCGCCAGGAACGACGGCGTGCGCGCCGCGCCGGTGATCGTGCCGGGGATGTTGGAAAGCCCGCCGGGCCCGCCGGTGAACTCCAGATTGCGGATCAGCTGCAACAACCCGAGCTGGAAGCCCAGGCTCGCGATCAGCAGATAGTCGCCCGACACCCGTAGCGACGATGCCGCCAGCAGGACCGACGCGATCATCGCCACGCCCGCGCCGATCAGCACATTCAGGATCGGCGGCAATCCGGTATGGATCGCCAGCAGGCCCGCGACATAGGCGCCGATCGCAAAGAAGATCGGATGCGCAACGGTCGCCAGGCCGCCATAGCCGATGACCAGGTTGTAGCTGGACGCCAGGATGACATACAGGCCGATCAGGATGATGACGGTGGCAAGGTATTCCATCGTCCTGCTCCCTATCGCCCGGCCAGCGCGAAGCGGAACCGCGGCAGGCGGACCCCGCGCGGGAACAGCACGATCGCAATGAACAGAAAGCCGTACAGCAGCAGGTTCTGCCAGCGCGACGCCAGCACCAGGATGCTGAAACTCTGGATCAGCGCCAGGAAGATCGACGCCATCGACGCCGCGAACACCCGCCCGATGCCGCCCAGCAGGGTGCCGAGAACCGCACCGAGGATGAGTTCGAGGGGGGAGTTCGGGACGACCCCGCCATGCGAGCCCACCAGGTACATCGACGCCACGATGAACAGCGACGCGATCACCGCCGTCACCCGATACGCCCGTTTCGCGCTGATCCCATACAGCTCGGCCAGCTTGGCATTGTCGGCGACCGCGGTCAGGAACTGCCCTTCCTTGGTGAACGACATGTACAGCCACAGCGCGACCAGCCCGGACACCATCAGCCCGACGCCCAGCAGGTCCCAATCGCTGACCGCGATGCCGCCGACGATCTGCACCGGCGAGAGGATGCTTTTGAATAGGGTCTGCGGCTCGGTCCCATAGACCAGCGTGATGACATACATGATCAGCTGGGACAGGATCAGCGTGAAGATGAAAAAGGTCAGGTTGCCCGAGTTGCGTTCCCGCAGCACCTGCAACCCCCACATCTCGGTCGCCAGTGAAGCGGCCGCGGTGGTGACGACCGCCATCAGCACGGCCACCGTGATCGGCAGGTCCAGCAGGCCGAGAGCGGTGTACATGGTGTAGAAGGCGATCGCCATGAAGCCGGCCTGTGCGAAGTTCCACAGGCCGGTCACTTTCAGCGTCAGGGCAAAGCCGGCCGTCATCAGCACGTGCGGCGCGGCCGTCGCCAGGCCGGTCCAGAAGATCTGGGCCAGGATGATCGGTTCAAGCACGCGAAGAACTCAGCTCAGCGACGCGAGCGGAACGAACTTGCCCCTCTCGACCGTCAGCAGATAGACGGGCTTGTTCACCCGATGCCCGTCGATGACCATCTTGCCGGTCATCGGCAGATCGAACTCCTTCACCGCGACCAGGGCATCCTTCAGCGTATCGCCGTTCGCCGGCTGGCCCTTCTTATCCAGATACTCGTACATCGCCTTGGCCAGGAACGTCATGTCGTACTGGTACTGGATATACGGCAGGCCGTTCGGCGCGCGCCCGATTTCCTTCTTCCACCGCTCGATGAACGGGGCGAGGTTCTTGTTGTCCTCCACCCCCGGCGCCAGCGAGGTCACGATCAGCCCCTCGGCCGCGGCGCCAAGCTGTTCGACGATCTTCGGGTTATAGGCAACCGAGTAGGTGGAGACCCGCTGGGTCATGCCCAGCTGGCGCATCTGCGCGATCACCTGCGGCACATCGGTCAGCAGGCCGTGGACATGCACCATGTCCGGATTGGCCGCGCGGGTCTTCAGCAGCATGCCGGTGAATTCGGTGGCCTTGGGATCGTACGCCTCATACGCCACCACCTGCCCACCCGCTGCGGTAAACGTGTCGCGATAGATCTTGGCGGCATCGATGCCGGTGTCGTTGTTGATGTACAGCACCGCGGCGCGCTTCTTGCCCAGGGTCTTGTGCGTATACGCGGCCAGCTTGGTGATATCGACATCGGCCAGCGGGAACGCGCTGTAGACGTAATCCCCCAGATTGGCGATTTCCGGCGCGTTGGCGCCGCAGTTGATCGCCAGCACCTTCTCGCGGTTCGAGATCGGGGCCACCGCCTTCACCACCGCCGACCAGGCGATGAAATACATCGGCAGCTTCTCGACCCCGACGAACCGGTTGACGGCGTTGATGCCAAGCTGCGGATCGGCCTGCGTGTCCAGCGCCAGCACCTCTACCGGGCGCCCGAGGATGCCGCCGGCATCGGTGATGTCCTTGGCCCCCATGCGCATGCCGGTGACGAAGTCGGCGCCATACCCGGCCTGCGACCCGGTCAGCGGCATGGCCGTCGCCAGGCGGATCGGCTCCTTCGCGGATTGGGCGCGGACGATGGCGGGCATCGCCAGGCCGCCGATGGCGGCGCTGGCCAGAAGCTGGCGGCGGGGCAGAACGATCTTGCTGGTCATGGCATTTCCTCGGGACCTGAGACATCGCGCCCCTTTGGCAGGGCGCTTGGGTGGCGGCGTTATCACACCAACCGCGGCGGCGCGCTACTGAAACACGCCGTCAAGGGACGGCAAAAAAACGCCGGATTCGCGCGCCGATCACGCGGCCAACCCGGCGAGGGCGGATTCTGGTCGGACATCAATATCTTGATCCAGAATTTACACATCGCGGCGCACACGCCAAAACAATCCGATTGCCGGATGATCGCGCTCGTCTAATCTCCGGTGACGGTCGATGGAGAACGAACGGGTGGGTGGCAGGCCTTTCAGGCAGCGACGGCGCGGCATGGCGACCGGGATACTCGCCGCGGGAACCATCCTGGGCATGCTTCCGCCACACGACGGCGCGGCCCAGACCCTGCCGCCGACGGGATTCGCCCGCCCGCCGCCGGGATCGCCGCTGCCCGGGCTGGAACCGTCCGACGCCCCGCGCCTGTCCCCCGGACTGCCCCGCCCGCCACCGCCCGCGCCGGTCCAGGGCACCACGGGCGGCACACCGCATCGGATCGGCAGCGTCACGGTCGACGGCGTCACCGCGTTTCCGCCCACCGCCATCGCCCCGCTGACCGACGGCCTGGCCGGCCCCGCCATCCCCGAAAACCGCATCGAGGCTGCCCGGCGGGCCATCGTCGACCTGTATCGCAGCCAGGGCTATGTCTATACGACCGTGAACGCCATCATCGACGGCACCGCCCTGCGCCTTGCGGTCATTGAAGGCTATGTCGCCGAGGTGAAGCTGGAAGGCGATGTCGGCCCGGCGGCGACACAGGTGCTGCGCTTCCTGAACAACCTGGTCGGCCAGAAGCCGCTGAACACCGCGGCCCTGGAACGCTGGCTGCTGCTGGCCCAGGACATCCCCGGCCTGACGGTACGATCCACGCTGAACCCCTCGCTGGGCGATCCCGGCGTGCTGACGCTGATCGCGCAGGTCTCCCGCCGGTCGGTCAGCGGCCTGGTATCCGCCGACAACCGCGCCTTCAACCTGACCGGCCCATCCCAGGGGCTGATCGCGATGAATTTCGACAGCTTCACCGAATACGGGGAACGAACGCAGCTGTCCTTCTTCAGCGCGTTCAACAAGACCAACATCTTCGGCCAGATCTCCGAAGAGCTGTTCCTCGGCGGCTCGGGCCTGAAGCTGCGGCTCTATGCCGGCACCGGCGTCGCCACGCCCACCGGATCGCTGCAGGCCATCGGATACGACGGCACGACGCGGGTGTTCGGCGGACAGATCACCTATCCGGTGATCCGCTCACGCGAGCAGAACCTGAACGTGGCGGCGATCCTGGATGCGATCGAAAGTGACATATCCAACGATCTCGGCCCCGGCGGGTCCACCATCCGCAGCAGCTACGACAGCCTGCGCGTCCTGCGCGTCGGCGCCGAATACGCCCTGCTCGACACCTGGCTCGGCACGGAACGCACCGCCATCAACGCCGCCAGCATGCGCGTAAGCCAGGGCCTGCCCATCCTGGGCGCGACCCGCAACGGCGATACCTCGGGCCCGCCACCCCGGCCGGGGGAGCAGACCAACTTCACCAAGGTCGCGGGCGAGATATCCCGCACGCAGACCCTGTTCCATCTATTTAACGATTCCTCGCTGGCACTGCGCTCGGCCGTCGGCTGGCAATACACCGGCAACCTGCTGCCGCCGGCCGAGAAATTCTACCTGGGCGGCCCACGCTTCAACCGCGGCTATTATTTCGGACAGGTCAGCGGCGACAGCGCGGTGACCATATCGAACGAACTGCAGCTCAATGCACCCGCGCCGCTGCCGTCCCTGGTGCCGTTCGAAATGCGGGCACAGCTCTATACGTTCTACGACTGGGGCAAGGCATACCAGAACACCGCGCTGGAAGCGAATGTCACGCTGCAATCCTGGGGCGGCGGCGTGCGGCTGTTCGTGTCCGACAATGCGGAAATCGACCTGGAGGGCGTGTATCGCGTAAACCAGTACCCGAACGGCCAGGGCCCCGGCGTGTCGCCGCTGAAATCGGGGGCCTTCTACTGGCAGGCACTTTTCCGGTTCTGATACCATGAACACCGGAACGCACCGGCAACGGAGGACACGGTTGTCGAACCCGGCCATCCCATCCGCGACACCAAGGTCAGCCCTGGCACGCGCGGCCACCGCGCAGCTGCGCGCCGGCTTGCTGCTGACCACGGCCCTGGCCGGCTTCGCCACCGCGGCCCATCCGCAGCCCGCCCCCAACGCGCGGCCCACCGGCGGGCAGGTCGTCGCCGGCCAGGCATCGATCTCCCAGACCCCGGCGCAGACCACGATCAGCCAGTCCAGCCAGCGCGCCGCGGTGAACTGGCAAAGCTTCGATGTCGGCGCCAACCAGACGGTGCAGTTCCGCCAGCCCTCGGCCAACGCCGTCACGCTGAACCGCGTGGTCGGCCCCAACCCGTCCGAGATCGCCGGCCGGATCGAGGCGAACGGCCAGCTTATCGTGGTGAACCAGGCGGGGGTGCTGTTCCACAAGGGCGCGCAGGTGGACACCGCCGGGCTTGTGGTCTCGGCCGCCGGCATCAGCAACAGCAACTTCATGGGCGGGCGCATGGTCTTCGACCAGGCCGCCAGGCCCGGCGCCAGGGTCGAGAACCGCGGCACGATCACCGTGCGCCAGCAGGGCCTGGCCGCGCTGGTTGCCCCGCAGGTCGCCAATTCCGGCGTGGTGCAGGCCCGGATGGGCACCGTCGTGCTGGCCGGGGCCGAGGCCCATACGCTGGACCTGTACGGCGACGGCATGGTCTCGATCAACGTCACACGCCAGGTGCGCAGCGCTCCCGACGGCACCCAGGCTCTGGTGACCAACACCGGCACGGTGTCGGCCGTCGGCGGGCGCGTTGTGCTGACGGCCGAGGCCGTGGACGGCGTTGTCCAGACACTGGTCAATGCCGGTGGCCAGATGCGTGCCGATACGTCGGGCGGGCGCACCGGCCAGGTCGTTATCGCCGGTCGCGGCGGCAATGTGATCGTCGCCGGCACGCTGACCGCCGATGGCCACGCCGCCGCCAGCCAGGGCGGGACCATCGCGGTGAACACCACCGGCACCGTCGCGGTGGCGCGCACCGCGCGGATCAGCGCATCCGCCCCGTCGGGTGGCGGCACGATCGCCATCGGCACCACCTTGGCACGCGCCACCGGCGGACCGCGCATCGCCGGCGAACCGACCGCCAGGGCAGTGACGATCGCACAAGGCGCGACGCTCGCCGCCAGCGCCACCGCCCGGGGCAATGGCGGCACCGTCACGATCCTGTCCGGCGGCACCACGCGCATGGACGGGACCGTGCAGGCGCGCGGCGGCCCCGCGGGCGGCGATGGCGGGGCGATCGAGCTGTCGGGCGGCAGCGTCGCCAGCATCACCGGCAAGGCCGATGCCGGCGCACCGGCAGGGCGGACCGGATCGATCCTGCTCGATCCCGATTTCCTGACGATCGTCGACGGCGCCTCCGGCACCGGCACGCAGGACGGCACGGCGATCACCGGCAATGGGACGATCGTCGCGGCCGATCCCTCGATCGGGATCGATACGATCTCGAACGGGGTGCTGAACGGTTTCACCGGCAACGTGCTGCTGCAGGCGAACCAGACGATCACCGTCGCCGGCAGCGTCAGCCTGAACCAGACGGCGAGCCAGTCGCTGACTTTGCAGGCCGGCGGCACCATCGCGGTGAATGCCGGCGTGGTGCTGTCGGCATCCGGCGATATCGTGCTGGCCACCGGCGGCGAGGGCGGCAACAACGCCCCGCCCGCGCAGGCATCGCCGCTGATCCTGGTCCTGGGGTCGATCTCGGCCGGTACCGGCACCGTCAGCCTGCTGGGCGGCAAGAACGGCACGGTCGGCGTCGGCGCCACCGGCCAGGTATCCGCCCGGAACGGCACGGTCACGGCATCGGGCACGACCGGGCGGATCATCGTCGACGGCACCATCGCCACGACGTCGGGCATGGAGATCGAAGCCGGCGGCAGCGGCGTCGTGGTGAACACCGGCGGCGTGCTGGCCGGCAGTACCATCGCCATCCGGTCCGGCGGGCTGATCGCCCTGCAGTCCGGCGCCCGCATCGGCCAGGCCGGCGGCGCCGTCGACCTGAGCACCAGCGCCGGCGGTATCCTGCAGAATGCCGGCGCGACCATCGTCGCCGAGGCGCTGCGCAGCACGTCGGGCGTGACCGGCAACACGCTGTTGATGGGCGCGAACAACGCCGTTGCCTCGATCGGCGGCTTCACCGTCAACGGTATCGCCAACAGCTTTACACTGGTCGATACGACGAACCTGCGGATCGATGGCCCGCTGACCGCACCCGGCACCGTCGCCGTCGGCACGTCCGGCACGATCACCATCGGCGGCAGCATCGGCGCCGGCGGCCGGATCCTGGCGCTGACCAACAATGGCGGCGTGTATCTGCAATCGGGCGCCGACGTGGTGGCGCCCGGCATCGACCTGATCGCCAGCAACGGCAGCATCGGCATGGCCGATGGCGCCCATCTCGGCCAGGCCGGCGCGGTCGTGGACCTGACCGTCACCGGCGGCGGTGTGACGCAGGACGCCGGGGCGATCATCACCGCCGGGACGCTGCGCGCCACCGGCACCATCGCCGGTGCGCTGACGCTGAACGGCACCGCCAATGCGATCGACACGATCGGCAGCCTGGCCGTCATGGGCACGACCCTGCGCGTGGTGAACACCGGCACGCTGACGCTGGCCGGCCCGCTGAAATCCGCCGGCACCATCGCCATCGAATCGGATGCCATCGTCGCGCAGGGCAGCATCGGCGCCGCCACGACACTCGGCCTGGCCGCCCGGTCGTCCGGCCTGGCGCTGGGTGCCACGGCGAACCTGACCGCGCCGGCCATCGCCCTGTCGGGCGCCGGCACGATCACCCTGTCCGCCGGCGCGCGGGTCGGGCAGGCGGGCGGGATCGTCGACCTGTCCACCACATCGGGCGGCATCAGCCAGGATGCCGGCGCGGCCATCATCGCCGAGACCCTGCGCAGCGCGACAGGCGCCGGCGGCGCGGTGGCACTGTCGGGGTCGGCCAACGCCATCGGCACCATCGCTGCCTTTGCCGTAACCGGTGCCGGCGGCGATTTCTCCCTGCTCGACACGGTTGCCCTGACGGTGGCCGGTCCGCTATCGGCCCAGCGCACCATCGGCCTGACCACGTCCGATGCCGGCGGGATCACGGTGGCCGGCACCATCACCGCCCAGGGCTCGATCGCGCTGACCGCCGGCGGCGGGCCGATCGCGCTCAACGCCGGCGCGGTCGTCACCGCCCCGACAATCGCCATGCAGGCCGCCTCGGCCGGCATCGCCATCGCCGCCGGCGCGACGCTGGGCCAGGCCGGCACGACGCTGGACCTGGCCAGCGGCGGCACCATCGCCCAGGACCCCGCCGCCACGATCCGCGCCGCCATGCTGCGCAGCTCAGCCAGTGCCACGGGCGCGGTGACGCTGGCCGGCACCGCGAATGCGATCGACGCGATCGGCGGATTCGCGGTCGGCGGCGCCGGCAACGATTTCCTGCTGGTGAACACAGGCAGTGTCGCCGTCGCCGGGCCGCTGTCGGCATCCCGCG
>CAYZKM010000043.1:0-16662 GCA_964478525.1 uncultured Bifidobacterium sp. | reverse complement strand
TGCTCCAGCTCGCGACATCCGGGTCCTTGGCCAGGGCGGCGTCGAGCCTGGCGGAGACGGTGTCGGACGCGTAGATGGATGCGTTCTGCGGCAGGCGGATATCGACCAGCAGTTCGGGCCGGTCGGATGGCGGGAAGAACTGCCGCGGGATCAGCGGCGAAACGAACAGCGCCAGCGCCAGGCAGGCGGCGGTGATGCCGATCGTCAGCCATTTGGCCCGCATCGCCCCCACGACGATGCCGCGGAAAATGCCGATGACACGGCCCGGCCTGGGCGCGGCGCCGGATTTCGGCTTCGCCAGGATCGCCACGCCCAGCAGCGGCGCGAACACCACGGCGACGAACCACGACAGCATCAGTGCCAGCCCGACGACGACGAAGATCGAGAACGTGTATTCGCCGGCCGAGCTTTTGGCGAAGCCGATCGGCACGAAGCCGGCCGCGGTGACGAGCGAGCCGATCAGCATCGGCATCGCCATCGTGCGATAGGCGTGGGTGGCCGCCTGTTCCTTGGTGTCGCCGGCATCGAGGCGCGAGGTCATGACATCGATGGTCGTCATCGCGTCGTCCACCAGCAGGCCGAGGGCGATGATCAGGGCGCCGAGGGAGATGCGCTGGAGGTCGATGCCGGCCATTTGCATGAACGGGAAGATCACCGCCAGCGTCAGCGGGATCGACAGCGCGACGACCAGGCCGGCACGTACGCCCAGGCTGATGAAGCTGACCACCATGATGATCGCGATGGCCTGCCACAGCGATGTGGTGAAATCGCCGATCGCATGCTCGACGACATGGGGCTGGTCGGCGACATGGAACGGCTCGATCCCGATCGGCAGGTCGGCGGTCAGCTCTGCCATGGCGGCGTCGACGTTGCGCCCCAGCGCCAGGATATCGCCGCCTTCCCGCATCGCGATGCCAAGCCCGATGCCGGCCTTGCCATTGACGCGGAACATCGGCTGCGGCGGATCGGCGAAGGCACGCCGGACCTCGGCGATGTCGCGCAGGCGGATCAACCGGCCGTTGGCAACGAAATTGATCTTCAGAAGGTCCTGTTCGGATTCGAACGCGCCGGACACGCGCAGCAGCAGTTTCTCGTCCCCGGTCTGGATCGTGCCGGCGGGTGCGACGACGTTCTGCGCCTGCAGCGCGGCGATCAGCGTGTTGCGATCGATCCCCAGGCCGGACAGCTGTTCCATCGAGAATTCGACGAACACCCGTTCGTCCTGCGCGCCCAGCATTTCCACCTTGGAGACATCCGGCACGCGCAACAGCCGCGAACGGACATAGTCGACATAGTCCCGCAGTTCGCGCGGGGAGAAGCCATCGGATGTGAAACCGTAGATGATGCCGAAGGTTTCGCCGAATTCGTCGTTGAACCCCGGCCCGACCACGCCGGCGGGCAGCGTGTGGCGGATGTCGCCGACGCTTTTGCGGACATGGTACCAGACGTCGGGCACCTCGCGCGCCGGGGTCGCGCCTTTCAGGTTGACGAAGATCGTGGTCTGTCCGGGCGTGGTGTAGCTGCGCAGGAAATCGAGGTGCGGCGTTTCCTGCAACCGCCGCTCGATCCGTTCGGTGACCTGCTGCAGCGTGTCGTCGATGGTCGCGCCGGGCCAGGCGGCCTGCACGACCATGGTCTTGATGACGAAGGCCGGATCCTCGTTGCGGCCCAGGCTGTTGAACGATGACAATCCGGCCAGGATCGTGGCGATCATCAGGTAGACCACGAACGACCGGTGCCGCAGTGCCCAGTCCGAAATGTTGAAACCCATCAGGAAGCGGGCCCCAGCAGCCGCACGACCTGGCCCGGGTGCAGCGCCTGCACGCCGGCGGTGACCACGATGTCACCGGTATCCAGCCCGTGGGCCACGATCACCGTGCCGGGGTCGAAACGCAATGTTTCGATGTTGCGCAGTGACACACTCAGCTTCGCCGGGTCGACGATCCACACGGCCGGGCGGCTGTTCAGCTCGGTCAGCGCCGAGGCAGGGATCGCGATCACCTTGTCGGTGGCCAGGTGCACCACACCGTTCACGGTCGACCCGAGGCGCATCGCGACGGGCGGATCAGTCAGCCCGACCTTCACCTGGAAGGTGCGGGTGACCGGATCGGCCTGCGGCGCGATTTCCCGCACCCGGCCCCTGGCCGCGACGGCCGGATCATTGGCGAGCCGCACCGCGATCTCGGGGTCCGGCGGTGCGCCGGACAGCACGCTGGCGGGCACGTCGAACACCGCGTCGATCCCGCCCTGGCGCGCAAGCTGCACGATCATCTGGCCGGCCTGCACCACCTCTCCGGGTTCGGCGCCGCGGCCGGTGATGGTGCCGGCGGCGTCCGCGGTCAGCACCGTATAGCTGACGCGATCGGCGGCGATGCGGACCTGGACCTCGGCATCGTCGACCTGCGCCTGCGCGGTGCGCAATGCCTTCTCGGCGATGTCGAACTGCGCGCGCGGCGTGTGGCCCTGCGCCAGCAGGGTGCGCTGGCGTTCGAACGCGGACCGCGCCTGCACAAGCTGCGCCTGGCGCGCCGTCTGGTTGGCCTGGGCAGAGCGCAGCGCGTTGACTTCATTCTGCGCATCCAGCCGCGCGATTTCCTGTCCCGCCTTGACCTGGTCACCGACATTGACGAAACGCTGGATCATCCGCCCGCCGATGCGAAAAGCCAGCGCGGGTTCGTTTTCCGCCTGCACGGTCCCGGTCAGGACCACGGTTTCACCCGTGTCGGCCCATTTCGCGGTCACGGTGCGCACGGGTCGCGGATCGGGCGCCTGGGCCTGCTTTTCCGGCGTGCAGCCAGCCAGTACCATGAACGACGCGGCAAGCAGAACGACGCGACGCGATGCGAGGCCCGATATGAAGGGACCTGGTAGGCTCATGAACAACCCCGCTTTCATCGCAAACGTATTCCAGTATCTATCGCGTGCAAATCGCAGGCAATAGCCGATCTGGACCCGATCCGGCCGCTCGGGCTTCCCCCTGATGGTCCCGCGCGATAGGCTTCGTGGCCTGCAAGACTGCAGCGCGGGGGAAAGTCGCCATGTCGCTCTCAATCCGGAAACTGCATCCGCTGTTCTGCGCCGAGATCGATGGCATCGACACCGGCAAGCCGATGGACGATGCGGTCTTCGCCGAGGTTCGCGCGGCATTGGACGAGCATTCGGTGCTGGTCTTCCACGACCAGACCCTGGACGACGAGACACAGATCGCCTTCAGCCGCCGGTTCGGTCCGCTGCAAACCACCGGCAAGGCCAACCCCGCCACCGGAACCCCATTCGCTCGGCAGTCGAATCTGGATATCCAGACCGGATCGGTCATTCCGCCCGAAGACCGAAGAATGATCTACCAGAAGGGCAACTACCTGTGGCACGCCGACAGCACGTTCCATCCGATGGGGTCGCTGTGCTCCCTGCTGTCGGCGCGGATCGTCCCGCCCGAAGGCGGAAACACCGAATTTGCGTGCATGCGCGCCGCCTATGACGCTCTGCCCGAGGACGTGCAGCGGAAGCTCGATGGCCTGGTTGCCGAACACAGCCTAGTCTATTCCCGCAGCACGGTCACGACAAACGCCCTGACATCCGAAATGACCGCGGAACTGCCGGGGGCGTGGCAGGCCATGGTGCGCAGCAACCCGGTGAACGGGCGGCGGTCGATCTATGCCGGCGCCCATGCGTCCCATGTGATCGGCTGGCCGCGAGAGGAAGGACGCGCCTTCATCAAATGGCTGAACGAATTCGCAACACAGCCGCGCTTCTGCCATTCGCATGCCTGGCGTGACGGCGACCTGGTGATCTGGGACAACCGGGCGACCCTGCATCGCGCGACGGCCTATGACACGCTGCGGCACAAGCGGCTGATGCAGCGCACGACCGTCGTCGACGCCGCGCCGACCGTGGCCCAACCCGCGCGGTACGAACTGGCGGCCGAGTAGCACCGCCCGGTCACAGCACCGGCGCGGCGGTTCGGCAACGGTTCATCCAATAGCCGGCGGTCGCGGTATCCCCGTCCTCGGCCGCCATCAGGGCCAGGTTGTACTGTCCGCGCCAGTCGCCGCCTTCCGCCGCACGGGTGTACCAGTCGCGGGCGGCGGCGCGGTCGCGCGGCACACCCCACCCTTCCTCCAGATACCGCGCGATCACGTTCATCGCCTTGCCGTGCCCCTGCCCGGCCGCCTTGCGGTACCAGACAAGCGCCGCCGCCCGGTCGGTGGGCACCCCACGCCCTTCCAGCAGCAGCGCGGCCAGGTTGAACTGCGCCCAGTCGTACCCACCCTCGGCCGCTCGGCGGAACCATACCGCCGCCGTCGCGGGACAGGCGGGTACACCCCAGCCATTCTCGTGACAGCGCCCCACCATGTTCATCCCCGGCAGGTGCCCCGCCGTCGCGGCGGAACGGAACCAGCGAAACGCCTCGTGCGGATCGGTGGGCACGCCACGCCCGTCCAGCAGCACCTGGCCCAGCGCGACCTGCGCATCCGCAAACCCGTACATCGCCGCGGATCGCAGCAGGATGGCCGCCTGTGCCGGGTCGGCGGCCAGCCCGCGCCGCCATTCCTCGGCCGACATGGCGCGCAGGGTTGCATAGGGCACGCGCGGCGCGCGCACCACCGGCTGCGCCATGGTTCGACGGCGTCGAAGATGACGAAGAAATTTCCGCATGAGTCCCCCGGGAAGGCTTGGCAGCGCCGATCTGTTGCGTTATCCGTAGCGCTATTGAGAGTCATTATCAACTGGGGCGAGACCAGAATGCGACACGAACCGGCAACACCGGATCCGACAGGACTGCCCGCGCTTCGGGTGTTGATGACCGGGGCGCTGGGCATCACGGTCTCGAACGCAGGGATGATGACACAGGCCAGCGCACAATCGGCAACGACCGGCGCGGTGGAGCTGCCACCGGTGACGGTGGAGGGGTCCGGGACGCAAGGCGGCTATCAGGCCACGGTGCCATCGTTGGGCAAGCTGACCCAGCCGCTGCTGGATACGCCGCAATCGATCAATGTCCTGCCCCGGCAATTGCTGGACGACCAGGGCGTGACCACCGTTGCCGAGGCGCTGCGCAACGTGCCCGGCATCAGCCTGGCCGCCGGGGAAGCCGGGGCGCAAGGCAACAACCTGACCTTGCGCGGCTTCTCCGCCCGCAACGATTTCTATCTGGACGGCATGCGCGATTTCGGCAGCTACTACCGTGATCCGTTCGCCCTGCAGAGCATCGACGTGCTGAAGGGGCCGGCATCGGTTCTGTTCGGACGCGGTTCGACCGGCGGCGTCATCAACCAGGTCTCCAAGCGCCCGCAGCTGGCCCCGATCACCAATGGCACGGTGTCGCTGGGCACCGACGGAACGTACCGGTTCACCACCGATGTCAACCGCGCCCTGGAAGGGATCGAGGGCGCGGCGGTACGCCTGAACCTGATGGGCAACCTGAACGGCATCGCCGGACGCGACGAAACCCAATACCGCCGCCTGGGCTTCGCCCCGTCGCTGGCCTTCGGCATCGGCACCCGCACGCGCCTGAACATCGACTACTACCACATGCAGGAATACAACCGGCCCGACTATGGCCTGCCCTGGCTGTACGCCTCGCCGGCGCCGGTCAGCCGCAATCTGTACTATGGGTTCGCCAAAAGCGACTATCTGCGGACCAACGTGAACATCGGCACCGTGCGGCTGGAGCACGACCTGTCCGACAACGTCACCATCCGCAACCAGTTCCGCTATGCCAATTATGGCCGCAGCGGACGCATCACCGAACCGCAGATCATCTATACGGGCGTCACGCCGGTCACGCCGCTGTCGGCGCTGACGGTCAACCGCAACATGATCGCGGTGACCTCCACCGAGACGTTCATCCAGAACCAGACGGACGTGACCGCCCGCTTCAACACCGGTTTCATCGAGCATGCGCTGGTCGCCGGCATCGAGATCGGGCAGGAAACCTCCTCGCCCACGCGCCTGACCTATAGCAGCGTGCCCACCGCATCGTTGCTGTTCCCGAACGCATCGCTGGCCTTCGTCGCGCCGTCGCGCGTCAGCACGCAGATCAAGACGACATCCAATATCTATTCCGCGTATGTGATGGACACGCTGAAGTTCGGCGAGCAGTGGGAACTGACCGCCGGCGTGCGGTGGGATACGTTCGGCACGTCGTATCAGCAGGTCATCGCGCCGGCGGTCTATCTGAACCGCACCGACAACATGCCCAGCTATCGCGCCGCGCTGGTCTACAAGCCGGCAGCCAATGGCAGCATCTATTTCGCGTACGGCACGTCGTTCAACCCGTCGGCGGAAAGCCTGTCGCTCGCGACCTCCACCGCCGGACTGGCGCCGGAAGAAAACCGCACCTTCGAGGTCGGCACCAAGTGGAACGTCATGAACGACAAGCTGACCCTGTCCGGGTCGGTGTTCCAGATCGACAAGCTGAATGCCCGCGTGCCGGATCCGCTCAATTCGGCCTTCAACATCCTGGGCGGCAACCAGCAGGTGCGCGGCTTCGAGATCGGAGCCACCGGGCACATCACCGACCGGTGGGAGATCTTCTACGGATACTCCTTCATCAAAAGCAAGGTCGTCTCCTCCACCCTGCCGCTCACGGTCGGCCAGTGGCTGGGCAACACGCCGCAGAACACGCTCAGCCTGTGGAACACCTATAACCTGCCCTGGCACGACATCCAGATCGGCGGCGGGATCCAATGGGTGTCGACCCGGCTTGCCAGCTCCACGCCGAACGCCACCACCGGCCGGTTCGAGTGGGCGCCCGGCTACTATACGATCCAGGCGATGGCGAAGTATCCGGTCCGCCCCGGCTTCGATCTGCAGCTGAACATCTTCAACGTCACGAACACCAAGTATTACGACCTGCTGCACCCGTCCCATGTGGTGCCAGGGGCGGCCACCTCGGCCTTGCTGACCGCGTCGTTCCGGCTGTAGGGAACCACCAGCCGATGATGATCCATATCCCGGCGGTGCTGTCGGCCGAACAGATCGCGACATGCCGCCAGGGCCTGGCCGGGGCGCAATGGGACGACGGACGCCGGACCGCCGGGTATCAGGCCGCCCGCGTCAAGCACAATGCCCAGCTGTCCGAAGACGACCCGGTCGCCCGACCACTCAGCGACATGATCGTCGGTGCCCTGGAACAGACACCGGCCTTCATCTCGGCCGCGCTGCC
The DNA here is from genome assembly GCA_964478525.1 of uncultured Bifidobacterium sp. Classification (GTDB taxonomy): domain Bacteria; phylum Pseudomonadota; class Alphaproteobacteria; order Acetobacterales; family Acetobacteraceae; genus Rhodopila. Next base: position 9,494 of record CAYZKM010000043.1, on the reverse strand, counting down.
GCTGAAGGTCTACCCGCCGATGTTCAACCGCTATGACATCGGGCAGGGATTCGGTACCCATGTCGATACGGCTGTCAGACCCGTGCCGGGCACGTCGCACCGCGTGCGGACCGACATGTCCGCCACGCTGTTCCTGAGCGACCCCGGGGACTATGACGGCGGAGAGCTGGTCGTGCAGGACACATTCGGCGCCCATTCCGTGAAACTGCCGGCCGGCGACATGGTGCTGTATCCGGCGTCCAGCCTGCATCACGTCCAGACCGTGACACGCGGCACCCGCGTGGCCGCGATCATGTGGGTGCAGAGCACGGTACGCGACGACGCGATGCGCGCGACGCTGTACGACCTGGATATCGCCATCCAGCACGTCGCGGCGGCATTGCCGGACCATCCGGCCGTGGTGCAGCTGACAGGCGTCTATCACAACCTACTCCGCGGCTCGGTGGATGTCTGAACCCATGTCACTACTCCGCAAGATACATCTGTGGCTCGGCTTGCTGATCGCCCTGCCGGTCGCGACCCAGGGCCTGACCGGCGCGATCCTTGCCTTCGAGCCCCTGCTGCCCGAGGTCTCGGCCGGATCGGCCGGCCCGTCGCAGCCGGTCAATGCCATCGTGGCGGCGGCGCGCGCCGACCGGCCGGCGGCGACGCTGCAGCGCTTCACCGCCCCCGCCGCACCGGGCGCAGCCGCGCATGTCCTGTTCTCCCAGGATGGCGGGCCGGTGACCGTGCGGGTCGACCCGGCCTCGCTGGTCGTGCTGGGCACGGAAGGCCCGGGCGCATGGGCCTGGCTGCGGACGCTGCATGTCAGCTTCCTGGCCGCCGACTATGGCGGACGCGGCATCGGCGGCTGGTTCGGCATCGGGCTCGTGCTTGTACTGGCCACGGGAATCCCGATCTGGTGGCCCGCTCGCGGCGGCTGGCGAGACGCACTGACCTTCGCGCCCAAGGCCCGCGGTGTGCGCTTCCATCGCCGCCTGCACGGCGCCGTGGGGGCCTGGACCGTTCTGGCGCTGCTGGTCCTGGCGGCCACCGGGGTCGTCCTGGCGTTTCCCCGTACCTCCCGCGGGTTGCTGGGCCTGGAAGCCGGCGGGCCGCCGCGCCCGGCGCGCGCACCCGCCTCGGCCGCCGCCGCGCCGACGCCGGACCTGGACGCCGCCATCGCCCTGGCGCGATCCGCCGTGCCCACCGCCACGACACGTGTCGTGATGGTGCCCGCCCGCCCCAACGATGCGCTGCGTATCATGATGACCCATGCCGGCGGCGAGGGTGCCACCGGGTCCGTGGTGGTGCAGGTCGATCCCGCCGCCGGCAAGGTGCTGGCGGTGCAGGATGCCCGCACCGCACCGCCCGCCGATCGCCTGTATCGCTGGATCCATGATCTGCACGAAGGCATGGGGCTGGGCCCCGCCTGGCGAATCCTGACCGTTCTGGCGGGGCTCGCCCTGCCGCTGTTCGCCGTCACCGGCCCGCTGATGTGGTGGCTGAAGCGGCGCAATCGCATCCGGATGGCGCTGGCCAAGCAGCAAGCCGCCTCCCCCCTTCCGTCACCGACAGGAACGCATCATGCCTGACAGCGCCGCCCCCGCCATGCCGATCACCACGCCGCCATCGATGCACGGGATCGGCGGCCCGTGGGACATGGTGATGGGTGCCGACCCGCTGGTGCAGTGCGTGATGGCCGTGCTGCTGGCAGCATCCGTCGCAACCTGGACCATCCTGCTGGTCAAAGGCGCCGAGGTGCTGATCGCCCGCAGACGAGCATCTCGCGCTCTGCGAATCGCCGCGACCGCCGACGGCCTTGCAACGATGGCCGGCGATGGCATCGGCCCGTCCCGCCTGCTGATCGAGGCCGCCCGCGATGAAATGCGGCGGTCCGTCGACCTGCCGCCCGAGGGCATCAAGGACCGCATCGCCCTGCGGCTGCGCCGGATCGAGGCCGGGCTGACCCGCCGCATGGGCCGCGGCACCGGCCTGCTGGCCAGCATCGGCGCGGTTGCTCCGTTCGTCGGCCTGTTCGGCACGGTGTGGGGCATCATGGACAGCTTCATCGGCATCTCTCACTCGAAGACGACAAGCCTGGCGGTGGTGGCGCCGGGTATCGCCGAGGCGCTGCTGGCCACCGCCTTCGGCCTTGCCGCCGCGATTCCCGCTGTGCTGGTCTACAACGCTTTCGCCCGCCTGATGGTCGGGTACCGCGCCGAGCTGGGCGATCTGTCGGCACTGATCCAGGCCAGTGCCGCGCGGGAAATCGACGGCAAGGCCATCACGCCACGCCCCGCCGCCCGGCCCGTGCCGCTGCGTCAGGCGGCGGAGTAACCGCGATGCGCGTCGATACCGACTCGGAATCCGATGACCTGACCGAGACGCACGAGATCAACGTCACGCCGTTCATCGACGTGATCCTGGTCCTGCTGATCATCTTCATGGTCGCCGCCCCGCTGGCCACCGTCGATGTCGCGGTGGACCTGCCCGCCGCATCCGCCACGCCACTGCCCAAGCCCGACAAGCCGGTGATCGTCACCCTGCATCAGGACCTGACCCTGGCCATCGCCGAACGCAGCATCGAGCGTGCCACGCTGGCCGCCGAGCTGGATGGCGCGACGGCGAGCGATCATGACGCCCGTATCTTCCTGCGTGCCGACAAGGGCGTCAGCTATGGCGACCTGATGGCCACGCTGGATGACCTGCGGGCGGCCGGCTACCTGAAGGTCGCGCTGGTGAGCCTGGAGCGCGTGAAGTGACATCCGATGCGCTGGGCATCCAGGGACCGTCCTGGCGCTGGCCCGTTGCGCTGGGCGCCGTTATCGCGGCGCATGTCTGTGTCGTTATGCTACTGCACCGTCCCGCCTCGCCGCTGATGACGCCGAGCGACGCGCCGATTGCGATTGATCTGTTGCCGGCCGAGGAGCCGGCGCCGACGCCGGAAGCGGAACCTGAGCCGGCTCCGCCGCAGCCGACGCCGCCCGAGCCCGTCAAGGCCGAACCGCCGCCGCCCGAACCGATCGTGACACCCGAGGTGCCGCCACCGGTCGAACCCCCACCGCCCGAGCAGGTGGCGGAGGAGGCTCCGGAACTGCCCGACCTGCCTGTGCCGCCCATGCCGATGCCCGCGCCCGCCGCGCCGGTGCGGCCCAAGGTCGTGACGCCGCCCCGCCCCATCCAGCCGCGGCCGGTGCCGCAGCCCACTACGCCAACACCCACGACCACCGTGCCACCCACCACGCCGGCCGCGCCGTCGGCGGCATCGCAGGCGGCTGCCTCGACCTGGCAGAGCCGGCTGCTGGCGCATCTGGAGCGTCACAAGCGCTATCCGCCCGAGGCGATGATGCGCCGTCAGGAAGGGGTGCCGATGGTGCGCTTCACCATGACCCGCAACGGCAACGTGCTGTCGGCGCATCTGGTGCGCGGATCGGGACACGACAGCCTGGACCGCGAGGCGCTGGCCTGGCTGGAACGCGCCAAGCCGCTGCCGCCCCTGCCGGCCGACATGCCAGACGCCGAGATCACACTGGTCGTTCCCTTGCGGTTCCAATTGCGTTGAACACGGCCCGCTTCGCCCATCTGTTCGGCACACCGGTGCTGGAACATCTCTGGCCGGACAGCACGGCGCTGAACACGACGCTGCGTGACGCCATCATGATGCATGCCGAACGCGACGCGGGGACCGCGCAGACCAACATCGGTGGCTGGCACTCCTCGACCGGCGTGCTGGATTTCTGCGGCCAGGCCGGGGCGGCGCTGATCCAGCGCATGCTGGCGATGACCGAGGAAGCCACCTTCCGTCTATACGCTGCGTGGGACAGGCCGCGAGAACCGCTGCATTGGACGCTCAGCGCCTGGGCCAACGTCAACCACCGCGGCCACTACAACACCATGCACACCCATCCCGGCGCGACCTGGTCGGGTGTGTATTTCGTCGACAGCGGCCACTCCGACGGGCGGGCGGCGGGCACGCCGCTGTGCCTGACCGATCCCGGCCCGACGCGCACCGCGGCGTTCTTCCCGGACCTGCTGACCTCGACTGTCGAGTTTCCGCCGGTGCCGGGGCTGATGGTGCTGTTCCCGAGCTATCTGCCGCACAACGTCCCGCCGCACCGGGGCGATCGGCCGCGGATTTCCATCGCGTTCAACGTGCGCAAGGATCCGTACCCGTAGCCCGCCTATCCCGGCGGCACCGGCCAGGCGGGCAGCAACTGTTCGGGCAGGCGAGGCCAGATGGTTTCGGCCGATACCGGCAGCGCCAGGTCCATCGCCTGCTCCAGCGCATCACGCAGATCATCCGGTCCGGTCAGGGCCCGCTGCACAACCGTACCGTCCGGATGCCGGACCGAGAGGAAGCGGTTGATCAGCATGTAGCGGTCGGCGCCGACCACACGCGCGGCAACCAGGTTCTGCACGAACCGCCCGCGCGGATGGGTGGAGGTGAACCAGTTGGCGACCTGGAAATCGATCGGTGCCTGCGGTGCCAGGGTAAAGCGGTACATGCCCTCCCACCGAGCCCCCAGCAGCATCTGCAGTTCGTAGACGTCACCGGATAGTTGCAGGCGATATGTGCCGTCCGGGGTCTGCTGCGCCATATCCGGTTCCAGGCGCAGCGGCGCGGTCAGGCTTTGACCGCCGAAGCCGACATCGGCGATGAAGCGGCCTTCCGCCATGTCGATCAGGGTCAGCCGGTGCGTCAGCGGTGCGCTGCGCCCGGGTTGCAGCCACACGACGCGCCCGCCCAGGGCCGTGACGGAAAAACCGAGAGCACCCAGCACGTCGTGGAACAGGGCGTTGTGTTCCTGGCAGTAGCCGCCACGCCGCGTATGGACAAGCTTCGCCTGGATGGCCGCGGGATCGAGATCGACCGGGCGGCCGAGGAAGGGATCGAGGGATTCGAACGCGATGGCGGCGGGATGGCGGGCGTGCAACGCGCGCAGCAGGTCCATGCCCGGTTCGCTGGGTCCGCAATATCCGATACGGGCGAAATAGGCCGCGAGGTCGACTGAACCGGTCATCCATCCAGGATAGCAGAACGCGGGCTGGTGCGACACGGCACCCGCCTGGACACGACCCCGTCGTTGCGATCAATCTTGGGTGCAATAACGGAGGAAACCCGATGGCGATCATCGACTCGCAAGTCCACTGCTATGCCGCGAACACACCCGCTCGGCCGTGGCACAGCGTACCGAACTGGCCCGATCATGTCACCGGAGACGAGATGGTGGCGGCGATGGACAAGGTCGGGGTTGACGGCGCGATCTTCATCTCGGCTTTCGCGATGTACCGGTACGATGGCAGCTATGCCGTCGAGGTCCGCAATACCCATCCCGACCGTTTCGCCATCGTCAAGCCGGTCGATCCGGATGACGTCGCCGTCGCCGACGTGATCGCCGAGTGGAAGCGCACACCCGGCACGGTCGGCATCCGTATCATGCTGCCGAAAGAAGGCGGGCGGGCGGCGGATGATCCCGGCCTGGACAGGATCCTGCGCGCCGCGGTGCGATACGACTTTCCGGTCAACATCCTGTGCTGGGACAATATGGATGTCGGCACCGCGGTGATCGACCGGCACCCTGAAACGCGCTTCATCGTCGACCATCTGGGCCTTATGCAGCCGCGCGTCCCGCCCGCGCCGCCGCAGCCCTGGGCCGATCTGCCGAAGGTGGTGGAACTGGCCAGGCGGCCGAACGCGGTGATCAAGATCAGCGGCGCCTGCACGCTGTCGCACCAGCCGTTCCCCTATCCCGATATCTGGGACCCGCTGGCCCGGATCTTCGATGCCTGGGGCTTCTCGCGCTGCCTGTGGGGCACCGATTGGACACGCGCCTTCGCCGTCGTGAACTACCAACAGGCGGTCGAACCCTTCGTGCGCACCGATCGCCTGACCGCCGACGAACGGGCCATGCTGATGGGCGGCGCCTGCGCCAAGGCCTATGGCTGGTCGCCCAGGCGCGGCTGACCCTGCCGCCATGACAAACGCCACCCGGCACGACATATCCGGGTGGCGTTTTCGATAAGGACGCGTCACAGTCGCGCCAAACACCATAGGGAGACTCCCCAATGCGTCCGAATCGCCTGCGTGAAAAGCTCGATGCCGGCCTGCCCACCCTGGGCACGCATATCCTGTCCAGCTGGCCAACTCTGGTCGAGCTGATCGGCGCGGCCGGCGGTCATTACGACTATGTCGAGTTCACCGCCGAATACGCACCGTTCTCTCTGTACGATCTGGATAATCTGGGCCGCGCGATGGAGGTCGCCGGCATTGGCGGCATGATCAAGGTCGAGCAGGGCGAATATACGCACCAGGCGATGCGGGCGATCGGATCGGGCTTCCAATCGGTATTGTTCGCCGATGTTCGCACGGTGGAGGATGCCAAGGCCTGCGTCGCTGCCGTGCGCGCCGAGACCCCGGGCAACCGGCGCGGCTTCGGCCTGACCGGCGTGGGCATGCGCCGCGACGTCGGCACCACGAAGGAAGGCGGGTCGCCGGCTTACGTGAAGGCGCTGGATGACGCGGTCGTGGTGCTGATGGTCGAGAAGCGGGAATGCGTTGAAGACCTGGACGCGATCCTTGCCGTGCCGGGCATCGACATGGTGCAGTTCGGCGGCTCGGACTACTCGATGTCGATCGGCCAGACCGGCGCGCGCAGCCATCCGGATGTGCGCAAGGCAGAGCTGAAGACGATCGAGACCGCCATGAAGCTGGGCATCCACCCGCGCATCGAGATCGGCGATGCCGACCAGGCCGCGCCCTATATCGAAATGGGTGTGAAACATTTCTGCATCGGCTGGGACGTGCGCATCCTGGCCGATTTCTGGCGCACCCGTGGGGAGACGATGCAGGGCCTGCTCGCGGCCGCACCGGCGAAGCCGAAGGCACGGTCGAAAAAGCTGAAGACCGCGGTTGACAACTACCGCTGAGGATCGATCACCGCGCTGGCGGGCGACCGGATCGCCCGCCAGCGCGGTGGCGACGTCAGATGGCGATCGACCCGCCGTCGACGACCAGTTCGGTACCCGTGATATACGAGGCCTCGTCGGACGCCAGGAACAGCACCGCGTTCGCGACCTCTTCCACCTCTCCCGCTCGGCCCATCGGGATCCGCTGTATCATCTCGGCCCTGACGGCGGGATCGCGGGACGTCGTGGCCGAGCGCATCGCCGGCATCGTGCCGGGATGGACCGAGTTGCAGCGGATGCCGTCCTTGGCATGCTGCACGGCGGTGGTCTTGGTCATCAACCGCACGCCGCCTTTCGACGCGTGATACGCCATGTGCGCGCCATAGCTTCCGACAAAGCCGTTGATCGACGACATGTTCACGATCGCGCCGCCCTTGCCGAGCATTGCCCTCACGGCATGCTTGATGCCGAAGAAGACGCCGGTTGCGTTGATGGCGATAATGCGGTGCCAGCCTTCGGTCGAGTAAAGGTCGGCTGCCGAACTGCCGGAAATGCCAGCATTGTTCACCAGGATGTCCAGCTTGCCGAAATGGCTGATCGTTGAGGCCACCACGGCTTCCCACGCGGCTTCGTCGGTCACGTCCAGCCGTTCGAAGCGCGCCGCGGGACCGATTTCATCCGCGAGTTTGCGTCCTTCCTCTTCAAGAACATCGGCGATGACCACCTGTGCGCCTTCGCGTGCGAACAGGCGCGCCGTTGCGGTGCCCATGCCCGAGGCCGCGCCTGTTACGATCGCAACTTTCCCTGCCAGTCGCATCGTCGTTTCCTTCACCTGATAGTCCGTTGCGCGTGAACGGTATCGGCTGCGCCGGGCGCGCACAAGGAATGCGGCGCGACGCGGTGTCATCACCCGCCGGACCGCACCCGCGCGAACAGTTCGCCAACCGATCCGGCACGTCGCACCACCGCCAGTCGCGCCGGCGCGCGGAACCACCGCGCGACCACAGCCAGGGCCTCGATATGCCGCGACGCCTGGTCCGTCGGCATCAGCAACAGGAAGACCACATCGACCGGCTTGCCATCGATCGCCTGGTAGTCGATCGGCTGCGCCAGGCGCGCGAGCAGGCCAAAAAAACGGTCGATGCCGTCGATCCGCGCGTGCGGCAGGGCGAACCCGTCGCCCAATCCCGTCGCGCCGAGACCTTCCCGCGCCGCCAGTGCCGCTTCGATGGCATGCGCGCCGAGGGGGCGCAACCGTTCCGCCGCGCGTTCGGACAGCCCGCGCAGCAGCGCCGTTTTGTTCCGGGCAGGCAGGGACAGGACGATCCCGTCCTCGTCCAGCAGATCAGAGAAGTCCATGTCGCCCCCTCGGCGGATCGGCGGCACCGGCCACGTCGGACAACACCACCAGGTCGCGGGCCAGGTTCACCCTCTCGATCGCCAGCGCCGCCTGATCGGTCAATGCATCGAGCAGGCGGCGCTGATCCGGGGTCAGCAGCGGTCCGGGATCGTCACGAATGATACCGACGACACCCACCGATCCGCGTCCGGTACGCATAGGCAGGAACAGCCATTTTGCCCCAGGTAGCGTATCGGACTCCCGGCCGGCGACATGGTTGCGCTGCCATGACCAGCGCGCCGCGGCCAGGTCCGCTTCGTCCAGCTGATCCTCGGGCGGGAAGCCGGCGCGTACGGTCAGCGTGTCGGCCTCGGGCAACAGCAGGACCACGCGCACCTTCAGCATCAGCGCGATCTGGTAGGCGGTCGCCCATAGCAGATCGTCCAGCGTGACCGCGACAGAGAGTTTCCGGCTGAACTGGTACAACTGGTCCGTCGTCCCCGCCCGCAGGCGCGCCGCCAGGGCCTGGGCGCGCACCCGGGCAGCCAGATTGCTTGCTACTGCCGCAACGACGCCGAAGAAGAACAGCGCGACCACATTCTCGGGGTCCGCGATAGTGAACGTATACAGCGGCGGTAGAAAGAAGAAATTATAGGCCAGCGCCGCGGCCAGGCAGGCCAGCAGCGACGGCCCCAAGCCATATCTCACCGCGGTGGCCAGGATCGCGGTCAAGAACAGAATCGTAACGTTCGTCGCCGAGACGTAACGGACCAGCCCCATCCCGAGCGGCACCACCACGGCGACCCAGACCAGGCCTGCCCCATACCCGGCCCAGGATACGGCTGGCGTCTGCCGATCCGCCGGTTGTCCGGCTGCGTCGGGTCCGACCGTCTCGATCACATGGATGTTGATGCCGCCGCCGCGGTTGATCACCTGCTGGGTGACCGAACCACGCAGCAGCCCACGCCAGCCATGGCGGGCGGACTTGCCGATGATGATGTGGGTGATGTTGTGCGCGCGCGCATGCCCGATGATCGCCGCGGCGACATCCGGGTCCGCCACCAGCACCGCATCGCCGCCCAGCCTCTCGGCCAGACGCATCGCCTCGGCCACGCCGGCATCTGTCCCGACATCCGTCTCGACACTGATCGCGGTCCAGGGCGCACGCAACCGGTCCGCCAGCAGCCTGGCGTGACGCACCATGGCCATGCCACGCTCCCCGGCCTCGACGCAGGCCAGCAGCCGGTCACCGGCGGGCCAAGGGCCG
>CAYZKM010000042.1:0-16663 GCA_964478525.1 uncultured Bifidobacterium sp. | reverse complement strand
GGTGGCGACCGGATCGACATCGTCACAGACGATCACGGGGGAATGGCCGCCCAGTTCCATGATGACGGGCTTCATGTGCGCGCCGGCCATGGCCGTCAGGTGCTTGCCGACCGGCACTGACCCGGTGAACGTCACCAGACGCACGGCCGGTTGCGGGATCAGGTATTCCGAGACATCCGACGGTTTGCCGAACACCAGGTTCAGCACGCCCGGCGGCAGGCCGGCATCGTGGAACGCCTGCGCCAGCTGCACCGCGCCCGCGGGGGTTTCCTCGGATGCCTTCAGGATGATCGAGCAGCCTGCCGCCAGTGCGCCGCCAACCTTGCGCGCGGGCGAACTCATGGGGAAGTTCCAGGGCGAGAAACCGGCAACGACCCCGATCGGCTGGCGCAGCACGATATGGCGCATGCCGGGTTCAGCCGGAATGACCCGTCCGTACATGCGGCGGCCTTCCTGGGCGTCCCATTCAATGATCTCGCATCCGCGGATGATTTCCAGCCGCGACTGGGCGATCGGCTTGCCCTGTTCCAGCGTCATGGCAACTGCCATGTCCTCGACACGCTCGCGCATCAGTTTCGTTGCGGCGAAGATGATCTCGGCGCGCTTCGCCGGCGCCGTGCGGGACCAGACGCGGAAGCCGTGTTCGGCGGCGGCCAGTGCCGCATCGAGGTCCGCGCGCGTCGCGTGGGGAACGGTGCCCAGCACGCTTTCGTCGGCCGGATTGATCACCGGTGCGCCGGGCGCGGTCTTCCACTCGCCGCCGATGTATAGTTTCAACTCAGGATACTGAACCATGATCGGTTCCTTTCGAGTGGCCGGTGATTAATCATGTTGGCATGCGATTTCCGCGCAATCGCACCGTCTCCGTTGCGTCGGAGACGGTGCGGATCACGCCGGAGCGGTCGGGGATCAGTCGGTCTTGATCCAGACGGCCTTGACGTTCAGGTACTCTTCCAGGTGCTGCACGCCGGACTCCCGGCCATAGCCGCTCATTTTGTAGCCACCGAACGGAACGGCGGGGTCCATGGCCTGGTAGCAATTGATCCAGACGGAACCGGCGCGGATGCTGCGTGCCAGGCGATGCGCCTTGCCGACATCGCGGGTCCAGACGCCGCTGCCAAGACCGAACGGCGTCTTGTTGCCACGTTCGACGACTTCATCGATATCGGTGAACGGGATCGCCGAGATGACGGGGCCGAAAATCTCTTCCTGTGCGATACGCATGTCATCACGCACGTCGGCGAAAACCGTCGGCGGCACGAAATAGCCCTTCGCCAGATCGCCCTCGGTCAGCCGTTCGCCGCCCGACAGCGGACGCGCACCCTCCTGGCGGCCGATGCCCAGATATCCGGTGACGCGCGTCAGCTGTTCCTGCGATACCAGCGGGCCAACCTGCGTGGCGGGATCGCGACCGTCACCCACCCGCAGGGTCTTGCTGAAGGCGGCGACTCCGGCCACGAACTCATCGTAAATCCTGCGCTCGACGAACAGCCGTGTGCCGGCGCTGCAGATCTGGCCCGAGTTCGCGAACACCGCCATCCCCGCGCCTGGTATCGCCTGCGACAGGTCGGCATCCGCGAACACGATGTCGGGCGACTTGCCGCCCAGTTCCAGCGACACGCGCTTGAGGTTGCCGGCCTAGGCGCGGATGATCGACTGCCCCGTCAGGTGGGACCCGGTGAACGCCACCTTGTCCACATCCGGATGGCTTGCCAGCGCAGCACCCGCCGTCTCGCCATAGCCTGGCACGACGTTCACGACCCCGGGCGGGACACCCGCTTCCAGGCACAGCTCCGCCACCCGCAGCGGCGTCAGCGGGGCTTCCTCGGCGGGCTTCAGGACCACGGTGCAGCCGGTGGCCAGTGCCGGGCCGATCTTCCAGATCGTTGCGGTCAGCGGCCCGTTCCAGGGAATGATGGCACCGACGACGCCCACGGGTTCTTTCAACGTGAACGAAACGATTTCACCGGGCAGCGAGTTGTTGATCGTCTCGCCATGCAGCGCGGTCGCCATGCCGGCATAGAACCGCAGCATGCCGACGGCGCGCTGGCGGTTGTTGCGAGTGCGGCTGATCGGCGCGCCCATGTCCAGCGTATCGAGTGCGGCCAGTTCCTCGATGTCCCGCTCGACCAGGTCCGCGAGTCGCAGCAGCAGGGCCTGGCGTTCGGCCGGCTTGAACTTGCTCCATGGGCCGTTGAATGCCTCGCGCGCCGCGGCGACGGCGCGATCGATGTCTTCCGCGTCACCTTCGACGACGCTGGCCAGTACCTCGCCCGTCGCGGGATTGATCGTCTCGAACGTCTTGCCGGATGCGGCTTCCAGCCACTTCCCGCCGATCAGCATCCGCTTGACCTTGCCATCAAGGAAGGGATGCACGCGTGTCATGTCATTCATCAGTTTGATCTCCGTTCGCTTGCGGACACCATCTCGTCCGGCGCGGTCTGCAGCGCCTGCGCGAGAGAGGCCGCTTTCTGGTTGTTCAAGGCAAAGGCAACCTCGAAGCCGCCGGGGGCGCCAAGGTTCAGGATCAGGCCGGCACTCGCCTCGGCCTGCTCCAGCCGCCAGGTTTCCAGCGGCTGCACGACGCGTAACGTTCCGTCGCCGAACTTCTTGTCGAGGGCGCTTTGCAGCATCCGTGGCAGGGTCATCAGCAGGGCGGACACGGCGTCGAACGGCAGCACGATCCGGTGGTCGGAACCGATCGTCGTCGCGAAGCCCAGGCAGACATGCGTGCCGCCCGGCGAGACCGACCATGTCGTCAGCTCGCCACCTTTCACGACCGGACCATGATCCGCATCGACAGGCATCTCCCGCCCTTTTCGATATTCCCATCTGGATATAGGGCACGGGACACGTCGAGTCCATCCATGGCCGTCGCCCAGCTGGTGATCCCCCGCTGTCAGTACTGGGTGTTCCTGCCACCCGAAGTGGGGTGGGTTGCGTCGCGACGCTATATCTTGTTGGATATCGCGTTGTGGCGCCGAGCGCCGGAAGCATGAAAGCTGGTGGTGATGAACGCGCCGTTCGATCTGGCATTGCTGAAAGATGAGAAGTTCGCAGTGGGGCAGCCCGTGTCCCGCAAGGAGGATCCGGTCCTGCTGCGTGGCCAGGGACGGTATACCGACGATCTCAACGTGCCCGGCCAGCTGTACGGGGTCATGGTACGCAGCCGCGTCGCCCATGGCATCATCCGCGGGATCGACATGGACGCGGCGCGGGCGATGGACGGTGTGCGCGCCATCATCACGGCATCCGATCTGGACGCCGCCGGGATCGGCAACATGCCTGCCGCCGGCGGCAAGAACCGCGACGGATCGCCGACACCAAGGCCTGCGCAACGGCCGCTGGCGGTCGATCGTGTGCGGTATGTCGGTGAGCCCATAGCGATGGTGGTTGCGGACTCGGTTCACCAGGCAAAGGATGCGGCCGAGACGGTGTTCGTGGATATCGACCCGCTGCCGGCGGTCACCACGGCCGGCGCGGCGGCGGCACCGGATGCACCGCTGATCCACGAAGACGCGCCCGGCAATGTCTGCCTGGATTTCCATTACGGGGACAGCGACGCCGTCGCCGCCGCGTTCGCCAAGGCGGCGCATGTCACGACGCTGTCGATGCGGAACAATCGCATCGTCGTCTGCCCGATGGAGCCACGGTCGGCGATTGGTGACCATGAAGCGGACACGGACCGGCTGGTCTTGCGGCTGGGCTGCCAGGGCGTATTCGGCCAGCGCAATCTGCTGAGCGGCGTCATGAAAGTACCGGTCGACAGGATACGGGTGCTGACCGGCAATGTCGGTGGCTCGTTCGGCATGAAAGCGTCGGCCTATCCGGAATATATCTGTTTGCTGCACGCCGCGCGTGCTCTGGGACGCCCGGTGAAGTGGACGGACGAACGGTCGGACAGTTTCATGTCGGACAGCCACGGCCGCGATCATGAAATGACCGTTGCGCTCGCGCTGGATCAGGACGGGCGGTTCCTGGCATTGCGCGTGACCGGGCATGGCAATCTGGGCGCGTGGCTGAGCAACGCGACCACGGTCCCGCCGACACTGAATACCGTGAAGAACATCATCGGCGTCTATACAACGCCGCTGATCGAGGTCGCGACCCGCTGCATGTTCACCAACACGACGCCGGTCGGGGCCTATCGTGGTGCGGGCAGGCCGGAAGGCAACTACTACATGGAGCGCCTGGTCGATACCGCGGCGCGGGAGATGGGGATCGACCCGCTGGAGCTGCGGCGGCGCAATCACATCCGGCCGGAGCAGATGCCGTACCGCGCCCCCTCGGGCATGGTCTACGACTGCGGCGAGTTCCCGGCGGTGTTCGAGAAAGCCCTGCTGGCGTCTGACTGGGACGGGTACGAAGCGCGCCGGGCGGATAGTGCCGGCCGGGGCAAGGTGCGCGGACGTGGCATCGGCCACTACCTGGAAGTGACCGCGGATGCCGGCAACGAGATGGGTGGCATCCGTTTCGAAACCGACGGCACCGTCACGATCGTTACGGGAACGCTGGATTACGGCCAGGGCCACGCATCGCCGTTTGCCCAGGTTCTGTCGGACCGGCTGGGTGTTCCGTTCGACAAGATCAGGCTGTTGCAGGGGGATTCCGACCAGCTGGTCGCCGGTGGCGGGACCGGCGGATCGCGGTCGATGATGCAGAGCGGTGGCGCGATCGTGGAGGCGAGCGGCATCGTCATCGATCGCGGCAAGCAGGCCGCATCCCATCTTCTTGAGGCCGCCATCGTCGATATCGAATTCGCGAACGGACAGTTCCGCATCGCCGGCACCGACCGCGGCGTGGATATCATTGCGCTGGCGGCATGGCTGCGCACCGCGGTCGATCTGCCCGAGGACATCCCGCGCACGCTGGATGTCAATCATATCTTCAAAGGTGTGCCATCGGCTTTTCCGAACGGGTGCCATGTCGCGGAAATCGAGCTCGATCCGGATACGGGTGTCGTCGAGGTGGTGAAATACGCGACGGTCAACGATTTCGGCGTGCTGATCAATCCGATGCTGGTGGCGGGTCAGGCGCATGGCGGTATCGCGCAGGGCATCGGCCAGGCGTTGACCGAGCGGGTCGTCTACGACGAGGACGGACAGTTGCAGACCGGGTCGTACATGGATTACGGCCTGCCGCGCGCGGCGGATTTCCCTCCTCTCGGCTTCGAAAGCCACCCCGTCCCCGCCCGCACCAATCCGCTCGGCGCCAAGGGCTGCGGAGAGGCCGGATGCGCGGGATCACTGCCCGCGGTCATGAATGCCGTCGTCGATGCGCTGACGACATTCGGGATTTCGCACATCGACATGCCTGCCACCCCGCATCGCATCTGGCAGGCGATTCAGGCCGCGTCCGGTCGTGACTGACCGGGTCAAAATCGATGTGACGGAGGTGCTGCGCGCCTGGGCATCCGAGGATGGGCGGCGCCTGCATGTCAAGCTGGTCACGGCAGGTGGCTCGACCGTGACGCTGACACTGCCGATCAGCAGCCTCAACGCGGTCCTGACACCCGTGACACCGCGAACCGACCCGGCCGAGACGCGCCTGCTGGACACCTGGACCATGCGGCACATCGACAATGGCGGCGAGGTGCTGCTGACGCTGTGCACCGCCGACGGCGAGGCCGTGTCGTTTGTAACGAAAGCGGCCCAGATCGAGGGCATGGCAACTATCGCGACCTATGGCCGCCCCGGGCGGCGAAGCGCCAAGGTCCTGCACTGACCTGGGGCGTTACGGCGCGGCATCCGCGATACCGATCGGGTCGAACCCGTGGCGCGCCAGGATCGCCTGCCCCTGCTCGGACAGAATGAACAGCGCGAAGCGTTCCGCCAGTGCATGGTGCGACAGCACGATCAGGCCATAGGCGGGCCCGACCGACAGCGCGGCAGGCAGGCCGACACGGACCAGGCCCGGGATTTCCTTCTGCACCGGGCCGGCACTGCTGCAATAGCCCAGCATGATATCCGCCCGATCGGTCAGGAATATCCCCTGGACCGCGCCGCGGCCGGGAACCAGCGGCGGTGTGTTGGGTCCGCCAACCAGCTGCATCGCTTTCGCCTGCAGCGTGGCCTGCGCGCCGGGACGCAGCTTCTCGGCGCGGGCGAACACCGCCCAGGCATAGTCGCCACCCGGGTCCGCGCCCGGCGTCGATGTCGCCAGGCGCACGGATGGTGTCAGCAGCACGTCCAGCACAGTGTCGGTGGTCAGGCCGAGTGCCTCGCGGCCAAGCGCGCAGAGACGGTTGCGAGTGAACATGATGACAGGCAGCCCGCCACGCGCGCGTGCCAAGGCCCGTGGTTGCGTCATGTCCGCCGAGGCCAGGATGTCGACGGGCTCACCGCTTTCGATCCGTTGCCGCAGCAGGCCGGACGGGCCGAAGACCGGGGCCGCGACCTCACCCGCCGGGGCGGGGAACGCTGCCACCATCTCGGTGAACGCCGCGGTCAGGCTGCCGGCGGCGTAGACGCGCAGGGCCTCGGCCGCCGCGATGCCTGGGATGGCCAGGACGCCGATGGCGACGATCGTGATCTTGATCAACCTGGTGAAACGGGTCATGTGGACTCTCTCTGACGCTATCGCTATATCCATCGAGATATAGCAGTCAACAGTGCTTCCTTCGGAGTCATCCGCCTTGTCCGATCTACAGACCGCCGAGCGCACGGGCTCGGGTGAGACGCGCCGCGCCTTGATGCTGATCAATGGCGCCTGGGTCGAAAGTGCTGCTGGTGGCAGGCTGAATGTCGAGAATCCGGCAAAGCGCCGTCCGATCGGGTCGATTCCGCAGGGTGGTGCGGCCGATGTCGATCTTGCCGTCGATGCCGCGGCACGGGCGTTTGAGAAATGGCGGCGGGTTCCTCCGCGTGAACGCGGCCTGTGCCTGCTGCGGATCGCGGATGCGCTGGAAGCCCGTGTCGAGGACATGGCGCGCACCATCGCCCTTGAAACCGGCAATGCCATTCGCACGCAGGCCAGGCCGGAGGCCCGTCTGACCGCCGATATCTTTCGCTATTTCGGCGGCCTGGCCAGCGAGTTGAAAGGCGAGACCATTCCGTTTGGCGATCATGTCCTGAGCTATACGCGGCGGGAGCCGCTGGGTGTCGTCGGGGCCATCATCCCGTGGAACGCGCCGGTCCTGCTGGGTGCGTTGAAGATCGCGCCGGCCCTGTGCGCCGGCAACACGATGGTCCTGAAGGCGGCCGAGGACGCGCCGCTGGGCGTGCTGCTGATGGCGGAAATCTGCCAGGCCTTCCTGCCGCCCGGTGTGCTGAATGTGCTGACCGGCACGGGCGAAGCGTGCGGCGGCCCGCTTGCGCAACATCCGCTGATCCGCAAACTGTCGTTTACCGGATCGACCGAGGTCGGGAAGATCATCATGCGTGCCGCGGCGGACCGGATCGTTCCGGTTTCCCTGGAACTCGGCGGCAAGAGCCCATCCATCGTGTATCCGGATGCCGACGAGGATTGGGTGGTCGACGGCGTGATCTCCGGCATGCGCTTCACGCGGCAAAGCCAGTCCTGCACCGCCGGTTCCCGGCTGTTCCTGCATGCCGACATCTTCGACAGTTTTCTTGACAAGCTGACGCGCAAGACACAGGCGCTGAAGCTGGGCGATCCGCTGGACGAGGCGAGCGACATCGGCAGCATCATCAACGACAAGCAGTTCCGGAAAGTCTGTGGCTATGTCCGGGAAGGGCTGCAACGCAAGGATGCGCGCCTGGTCTTCGGCGGTCTGCCACCGGAATCGGGACCGCTGAGCGAAGGCTATTTCGCGGTCCCGACGGTGTTCGCCGACACGTCGAATGACTGGCGGCTGGCGCGCGAGGAGATATTCGGCCCGGTGCTGGTCGCGATTCCGTGGCGGGACGAAGCCGATGCCATCCGCATGGCCAATGACAGCCACTATGGCCTGGCGGCCTATGTATGGACACATGACATCGGAACCGCCCTACGCACAGCGCACGACATCGAGTCCGGATGGGTGCAGGTGAACCAGGGGCTGGGGCAGCAGCCGGGTCATTCCTATGGCGGATACAAGCAGAGCGGCATCGGCCGTGAGTTTTCGCTGGAAGGGATGCTCGACAGTTTCACGCAGCGGAAGAATGTCACCGTCAATGTCAATACACCGGCGCGTCGTTGACGCGCCGGGCAGGGGGGGGGGCTCGGCTGAAAACGCGCCTCTACAGCGCCAGCAATTCGTGCGCCAGGTCAGGGTTGTCGCGCAGTTCGCTGGATGGGCCGGTGTATTTCACGGCCCCCTTCTCCAGCACATAGACCCGGTCGGCCAGCGACAGGCAGAACTCCAGCCCCTGTTCCGCCAGCAGGATCGTCAGCCCGCCCTGCTTCAGCTCGCCGATCTTCTCCAGCAGCATGTCGACCACCAGCGGGGCCAGGCCCTCGGACGGTTCGTCCAGCAGCAGCAGGTCGGGGTTGGTCATCAGCGTCCGCGCGATGGTCAGCATCTGCTGCTCTCCGCCCGACAGGTATCCGGCCATGCGGTCCTTGATCTCGCCCAGCTTCGGGAACAGCTCGTAGATCGCATCGATCGTCCAGTGTCCCGCGCGCCCTGACGCGCGGGCGGCGATGTCCAGGTTCTCCCACACCGTCAGTTCGGCGAAGACGCGCCGATCCTCGGGCACGAAGCCCAGGCCGGAGCGGGCGACGCGATAGGGTGCCCACCCGGTGATGTCCTGGCCCTTGAAGGTGACGCGGCCCTGTGCCGGCGGTGTCAGCCCCATGATCGAGCGCATCGTGGTCGACTTGCCGACGCCGTTGCGGCCCAGCAGGCAGACGCACTCGCCCTGGTTCACCTCGGCCGTGATCCCGAACAGGACCTTGGACAGGCCATAGGCGCTGTGGATATCCTCGACGGTCAGAAGCGCGGCCATCAGTGGTGCCCCAGGTAGATACGGCGGACTTCGGGATCGGCGCGCACTTCCTCGGGCGTGCCTTCGGCGATCTTCCGGCCCTGGTGCAGCACCGCGATCTTCTGCGCGATCGAGAAAACGACCTCCATGTCATGCTCGGTGA
This sequence comes from uncultured Bifidobacterium sp., assembly GCA_964478525.1. Classification (GTDB taxonomy): domain Bacteria; phylum Pseudomonadota; class Alphaproteobacteria; order Acetobacterales; family Acetobacteraceae; genus Rhodopila. Next base: position 7,633 of record CAYZKM010000042.1, on the reverse strand, counting down.
ACAGCAGCGTCAGATGCCGTTCGCCGGCGATCTTCTCCAGCAGGCGGATCGCGTCATGGGTTTCGTTCGCCGACATGCCCGCCGTCGGCTCGTCCAGCAGCAGCAGGGCGGGGTCCGAGGCCAGGGCCAGGCCCAGCTCCAGCTGTTTCTGGTTGCCGTATGACATGATGCCGCCGATCGTGTCCCGCTGCTCCCACAGCCCGATCGAGCGCAGCAGCGCCTCGGTCTCCTCGCGGTAGAAGCGTTCGGCCGAGCTCCAGAAATCGGTGCCGCGGCCGCGGTGGACCAGGTAGGCGGCCTGGACGTTCTGGAACACCGTCAGCTTGGGGAAGATGTTCGTGCGCTGGAACGATCGCCCCATGCCGGCGCTGCAGATCTTGTGCGCGGCGATGCCGGTGATGTCGGTACCGTTCAGCGTGATGCGGCCGGTGTCGGGGCGCAGATGGCCGGTGATCAGGTTGAAGAAGGTGGACTTGCCGGCCCCGTTCGGCCCGATTACGGCGGCGATCTGTCCGCGCTCGACCGTCAGGCTGACCGAAGACACCGCGGTGAAGCCGCCGAACGTCTTGGTGACGTTATCGATCTCAAGCACTGTCGCGTCCTTTGTTGCGGCCCAGCAGGCGTTTGGCGCCGGCGTCCAGCGCGCCGACCAGCCCGCCGGGGAAGACGAACAGCAGGACCAGCAGGATGATGCCCAGCACCATCGGCCAGTATTCGGTATACGAGGTGATCTGCTGGTTCAGCACCACCATCAGGATGGTGCCGACGGTCGGACCCCAGAAATGGTTCATGCCGCCCAGGATCGTCATGATCAGCACCTCGGCGGATTTCGGCCAGAACATGAAGTCGGCGAACACGCCACGGTTGAAGATGCCGAACAGCGCGCCCGAGATTCCGGCGAAGGCGCCGGCGATGATGAACGCCGCCAACTCGTATGCATGGACGTTGACGCCGATGAACGACGCGCGTTCCGGGTTTTCCCGGATCGTCATCAGCAGCCGGCCGAACGGCGAATCGGTGATCCGCCGCAGGATCCAGATGCAGACGATGCAGATCGCCAGCGTCATCATGTAGAAATGGTCGCCGACGCGGAATCCGTCCAACCCCGGGATCGCGGCCATCCAGCCCAGTTCCGGATACGGGATGCCGGACACGCCCTGGTCGCCGCCCGTCACCTCGTTCCATTGGAAACAGATGGCCCACAGGATCTGTGCGAAGGCCAGTGTCAGCATCGAGAAGTAGATCTTCGTCAGCCGCACGCAGAAGAAGCCGAACAGCGCCGAGAACGCCGCCGCCATCAGCCCGCCCGCCAGCAGCGCGATCGGGAATGGCAGGCCGAGCTCTTTCATCAGCAGCCCGCAGGCATAGGAGCCAAGGCCGAAATAGGCGGCATGGCCGAACGACACCAGCCCGGTGGTGCCCAGCAGCAGGTTGTAGCTGACGGCGAACAGCGACAGGATCGCCACCTGCGTTGCCAGGAACGTGTAGTAGCGAGAGCCGAACCAGGGGATCGACAGCGCGAGCAGGAAGATGATCAGGGTCCAGGGGATGCGCCTGGTCATTTCAGCGGCCTCCCCAGCAGGCCCCAGGGTCTGACGATCAGGATCACCGCCATCAGCGCGAATACCGAGAAGATCGAGAAGCGGGGAAAGATCAGGATGCCGAAGGACAGCACCTGTCCATAGATCAGCGCGCCCAGGAAGGTGCCCCAGAACGACCCCAGGCCGCCGATGACCACCACGATGAAGGCCTCGACGATGATCTCCACGTCCATGCCGGGGACGATGGCCTTGATCGGGGACACCAGCGCGCCCGACAGGCCGGCAAGGAACGAGCTGACGACGAAGACGCCGGTATACAGCCAGCCGACATTGGTCCCCAGCGCGCCCAGCATCTCGCGGTCCATCGCCGCGGCGCGGATCATGCGCCCGACGCTGGTTCGTTGCAGGATCACCCAGAAGCCGACCGCGATGGCGCTGCCCAGGATCATCACGAACAGGTTGTAGGTCGGCAGCAGTGTGCCGAAGACCGAGATGCTGCCTTCGATGATCGGCGGCCGCGACACCGACAGCTGTGCCGTGCCCCACAGCATCTTGGCGGCATCGCCCAGGATCAGCACCAGCGCGTAGGTGAACAGAAGCTGGTACAGCTCCTCCTTGTCATACAGATATCGGAACAGGAACCGCTCCACCACCAGGCCCAGGGCGGCGATGGCCAGCGCGGCGAACAGCGCGGCGGGCCAGAACGCCTCCTGGGCGGGTGCCATCCATGTCACCGCCTGCCAGGCCAGGTAGGCGCCCAGCATATAGAAGGTGCCGTGGGCGAAGTTCAGCACGCGCAGCACGCCGAACACCAGCGACAGGCCGGATGCGACCAGGAACAGGAAGATCGCCGTCGTCAGCCCGCTCAGGAACTGGCTGAACAGGAATTGCATCGCCATCGCGGTCAGCCCTGCCGGCTCGGGCGGGTGCGTGGCACCCCCCGATGGTGGATCGGGATCACGAGACGATCAGTCCATGAACGGCTTGGGATCGGTGTAGGCGACGTTCTCCATCACCGGGAACGGATATTTGTCGGTACGGACGATCTTGCCCCAGAACTGCCCGCGATCGGCGGAATGGTCCTTGGCGCGGATGGTCTGCGGCCCGATCGGCGTTTCGAATGTCAGGTCCAGCATGGCCTTCGACACTTTCTCGGTATCGAAGCTGTTCGCTTTCCGGATGCCGGCGGCCAGGGCCAGGATGCCTTCATAGCCCTGGATCGCCCAGGACGAGCCATATTCGTCCTTGATGTAGGCGCGCAGGGCGGTCATGTACTTCTTGTGCACCTCGGGTGCGTCGGGCCAGATCACCGGATCATAGGCGTTGGCGACGATCCCGACCGGATAGTCGGCCCCCAGCGAGCGGGTCATCTCGATCGAGCCGGTTTCACCGGCGCCGATATACTGGTTCTTGATCGCGTCGAAATACCCCAGCGGCTTGGCCTGCTTGACCAGGCTTGCGAAGTCGCCGGCGAAGCAGGCGCCGAACACGGCGTCGGGCTGCTTGCTCATTTGCGCGGTGATGAACGGGGCGAAATCCGCCTGTCCCAGCTTGGGCCATTGCTGGTCGACGATCTCGACCCCCGGCTTCAGCTTCTTCAGCAGGACGGCGAACGCCTCCATGATGTCGCGGCCATAGGCATAGTCGGGGGCGATGGTGGCGACCCGCTTGATATCCCATTTGGCCATCAGCGTGGCGGCGGTGCGGCCCTCGATATCGGTCGTGGAGGCGACGCGGTAGATATAGGGATGCAGGTTCGCCGGGCTGGTCAGCTGGATGGTCTTGGCCGTGGGCGCGACCAGCAGGGTCTTGTTTTCCTTGGCGATCGTCGACACCGCCGGCGTCTCGGCCGAGGTGAAGGTGCCGACCAGGAAATCGACATTGTCCTTCAGGATCAGCTCTCGTGACACGCGGACGGATTCATCGGCATTGCCCTTGCTGTCGCGCGGGATCAGCACAAGCTTGCGCCCCAGCAATCCGCCCGCGGCATTGATCTCGGCGACGCACATCTCGGCGCCCCTGGTGATCGGCGTGCCATACAGCGCGCCCGGGCCGGACAAGGCCATCGGGAAACCGATCTTGACGTCGGCGGCCGCCTGGCTGCGCATCGGCAGCAGGGATGCGGTGGCGGCGGCCCCCACCAGCAGGTCGCGCCGGCGCATCGTAAGACGCATCGTAGGACGGGGCATTGTACAATCCTCCCTGTTACGGCCATCCGGCCGCGTTTGGCAGTTACGCTAGACCGCAGCACCGAATCGGTGCAACCGGGGTGTATCCACATCAGCGCGGACGCGGTGTTTTCGCCTTGCACAGCGCCGCCCAACCCGCTGTAGCCTGTCGCTCGGCGGGCCGGCCGAGGACCCGCGCGAGGAGGCGCTGTTGTTTCGATCGTTTTTCATGACCCGCCGCTGGGCCGCCTGGTCGTTCCTGGGCGGTGCCGCGATCCTGTTCGCGACCTGGTACAAGGTCGAGCTGGACGTCAGGATCAATGAATGGTTCGGGGATTTCTACAACCTGATCCAGAAGGCGCTGGGCTCGCCGGGCTCGATCTCGATGCCGGAATACCTGGCGCAGATCGCCACCTTCGGAAAGATCGCCGGCCTGTATGTGGTGATCGCGGTGCTGACCGACTTCTTCATCAAGCACTACGTGTTTCGCTGGCGCACCGCGATGAACGACTACTACGCCCAGCATTGGCACATCGTGCGCGGCATCGAAGGCGCGTCCCAGCGCGTGCAGGAAGACACCATGCGCTTCGCGCGCCTGATGGAAGGGCTGGGCGTCAGCTTCATGCGGTCCATCATGACGCTGTTCGCCTTCCTGCCGATCCTGTGGGGGTTGTCGGAAAAGGTGACCGAGCTGCCCTGGATCGGGCCGGTCAGCCAGTCCCTGGTCTGGGTCGCGGTGCTGTTCGCCCTGGCGGGAACGGTGCTGATGGCGCTGGTCGGGATCAAGCTGCCGGGGCTGGAGTTCGACAACCAGCGGGTCGAGGCCGCGTATCGCAAGGAACTGGTCTATGGCGAGGACGACCATGCCCGCGCCGGCGTCAGCCATCTGGGCGTGCTGTTCCATGATGTCCGGCGCAACTATTTCCGGCTGTTCTTCCATTACATGTATTTCGACGTCGTCCGCTGGTCGTACCTGCAGTTCAGCGTGCTGGTCCCCTACATCGCCCTGGCGCCGACGCTGGTGTCGGGGGCGATCACGCTGGGGGTGATGCAGCAGATCGTGCGGGCGTTCGGCCGGGTCGAAAGCTCGTTCCAGTACCTGGTCACCAGCTGGACGACGATCGTGGAGCTGATCTCGGTCTACAAGCGCCTGCGCACCTTCGAGCATCAGATCGAGACCGGCGCCGGGGCGCAGCCACAGGCCGCCGAATAACGAACAGGCGCCCCTCCGGCGGAAGGGGCGCCTGCCTGCGTGCGGAAGCCGTATGGCGTGGATCAGCGGCGGCGGCGCGCGGTCACCAGGCCGGCGAGGCCAAAGCCGAGAACCGCGAGCGTCGCGGGCTCGGGGATCTGGTTGGCCCAGGCGGCGGTGTAGGGCGTGGCGACGGCGTCCGTGAAGGCGGGATCGCCGCCGGGGTTGTAGGCCTGCATGATGACCGAGGAGAACCCGGTGACGGTCGGGTCCGCCAACAGGGTCGCGGCCAGCGTGCCATTCACGGAATACAGATAGTTCGTGCCGTCCCAGGCGATCGTCAGCAGGTTCCAGTCGTCATAGACGACGGGGCTGGCCAGATCGACCCAGACAGCGGCCTGGTCGTCCCACGCGCGGAAGCGCGCCGGGCCGCCATAGTTGGTGAAGCCCAGGATCGGGTAGCCGGCCACCGCGTTCAAGCCGTCGACCGTGACGCCCCATTCATCGGTGCGGCGGAAACCCTGCGCCGCGTTGCCCCAATCGGAGGGGACATACAGATAGGCCGACAGGACCGATCCCACGCCACCGACCGCGGCCTTCGACATGCCCTGGGTGTTGTAGAAGCTGTCCTGGTACGCGACCGGGCGGTTGTTGTAGGCGCCGTTCGGCCCGATGCCGATCCCAAGCACGTTGTCCGCCCATTGATAGGTGCCGATATCGAGGAAGGAGTCGGGTGCATAGCGGTCGACCGACCATCCGGCCGGGGCGCTGGCGAAGGACGGCATGAGGTTCGCGGCGTTCGCGGGTGCGACGATCACCACCGACAAAGCGGCGACAGCAGCGCCGGCTTCCATCCACCTGTTCATTTTATGTGTCCTGACCAGTTTCCGTGCGCCACATTGCGGCCGGCACATTTTTAGCACTCTCATTCAAGATTGGGAATATCCCAATGTCGCTATATAACGAATTGCTAATATACAATTCAGAGCCGCACCCGATGCGCCTTCCGCAGCGGCCCGGTCCCGGCTTGCATTCGCCCGCCCATCGGCGCCTGCTTGGCGCTTGCACCCGAAGGAGACCGCCATGGCGCGCCTGCCCCTGAACGGATTGAAGGTTCTGGACCTGACCGCGCATCGGGCCGGGCCGACTTCGGTGCGCCAGCTTGCGGACTGGGGCGCCGATGTCATCAAGATCGAACCGCCCGGCGAGGCCAAGGGCGACGTGGTCGGCGGCAACCGCCACGGCTTCGATTTCCAGAACCTGCACCGCAACAAGCGCGGCATGACACTGAACCTGAAGCACCCCGAGGCGCACGCCATCTTCATGCGCCTGGCCAGGGATGCCGACGTGGTCGTGGAGAATTACCGCTCCGACGTGAAATACCGGCTGAAGGTCGACTACGACACGATCGCCGCGGTCAATCCGCGGATCGTCTATGGCAGCATCTCGGGCTTCGGACAGTCCGGCCCCGACGCGACCCGTCCCGGCGTGGACCAGATCGCCCAGGGGATGGGCGGGCTGATGTCGATCACCGGCCTGCCCGGCCAGGGGCCGGTGCGCGTCGGCATCCCCATCGCCGACCTGACCGCGGGCATCTTCCTGTCCCAGGCCATCCTGCTCGCGCTGATGGAACGCGGCGTCACCGGCAAGGGCCAATGGGTGCATACCTCGCTGCTGGAAGCCGAGATCTTCATGCTCGATTTCCAGGCCAGCCGCTGGCTGATCGCGCACGAGGTGCCGGGACAGGCCGGCAACGACCATCCGACCGGCATCCCCACCGGCGTGTTTCCCACCGCGGACGGGCATATCAACATCGCCGCCTCGGGCCAGGGGCTGTGGGAACGCTTCGTCAAGGCGCTGGGCTGGGACGAGGCCCTGTCCAACCCGGACTGGAAGACCGGCGGGCTGCGGTCGAAGAACCGCAAGGACCTGAACGCCCGGATCGGCGAGATCACCCGCACCAGGCCCAGCGCGTATTGGCTGGAGACGATCAACGCGGCCGGCGTGCCGTGCGGGCCGATCAACGACATCCGGCAGGTGTTCGACGAACCCCAGACCCGCCACCTGGGCATCGCCCGCCCGGTGCAGCACCCGGCGCTGGGGCAGATCCACGTGGTCGGCCAGCCGATCAACCTGACGGCGAACCCGCAGCCGGCGGCGCTGGGGCCGACCCCGGATCTCGGTCAGCATACCGACGCAATCCTGGGGGAACTCGGCTTCGACGCCGCTTCCATCGCCGATCTGCGCGGGCGCGGGGTGGTGTAGGGGGATCAGGCCGCCATTCCGCTTGCCTCCCGCGGCAACCGGAGTACGTTGTGCCCTCCCGGCGGGGGCGCCGTCCCGACCGGGACCCCACCACCAAGGACCCACCGTGACCGACCTGCAACCCGCCCGCGGCACCCACGACCTGATCGGCGAAGACCAGCGCCGCCACCAGCACGTCGCCGACACCGCGCGCCGCATCGCCGCGATCTATGGCTTCGAGGAGTGGACCACCCCGATCTTCGAGGATACCCGCGTCTTCTCCCGCACCCTGGGCGAGACCTCGGACGTCGTGATGAAGGAGATGTACAGCTTCACCGATCGCGGCGGCGACTCCGTCACGCTGCGCCCGGAAGGCACCGCCGGCGTCTGCCGCGCCCTGGTCACCAACGGGCTGACGCAAAGCCTGCCGCAGAAGGTGTTCTATGCCGGGCCGATGTTCCGCTATGAACGCCCGCAGAAGGGCCGGT
>CAYZKM010000041.1:0-16702 GCA_964478525.1 uncultured Bifidobacterium sp. | reverse complement strand
GCAATGACCGGCTGAACCTGACGGTGGCGCTGTCCTATGGCTCCCGCGGGGAGATCGTGGCCGCCGCCCGCGCCGTGGCCGAGGCCGCCGCGCGCGGGACGCTGGACCCGGCGACGTTGGACGAGGCCGGGTTCGCCCGCTTCCTCTCGACCGCGGCGATGCCCGATCCGGACCTGGTGATCCGCACCTCGGGCGAGCAGCGGCTGTCGAACTTCCTGCTGTGGCAGGCGGCCTATGCCGAGCTGGTGTTTCTGGACGTGCTGTGGCCGGACTTTACCGAGGCGCATTTCGGCGCCGCGCTGGGGGAATACGCGAAGCGGGAACGGCGATTTGGCGCTCGACCTGGCTGAGCGGCCACGACGCTGGACCGACCTGCGGGTGCGGGTGCTGTCGGCGGCCATCCTGGCCCCGGTGGTGCTGGCCTGCCTGTGGTTCGGCGGCTGGCCGTTCCGGGTCCTGATGCTGTTCGGCGCGTTCGGCCTGGCGTTCGAGTGGCTGGCGATCAGCGATTGCAAGCCCGGCACCCCGCCGACGGGCCCGTTCCTGATCGGCGCGACGGGGTCCGCGATTTGTGTCGCGTTCGGCTTCGCCATTTTCGCGCTGCCCCTGGTGGTGGCGGGCGCGGCCGGCGCCTGGGTGCTGGGCCCGGCCCGGACGCGGCGGTGGCTGGCGATGGGGGTGGTCTATATCGGCCTGGGCGTGACCGCGCTGCTGTGGCTGCGCGAAGACCCCGATGCCGGGCGGACCAACCTGCTGTTCGTCCTGCTGCTGGTCTGGGCGAGCGATATCGGCGCCTACATGGTCGGGCGCCTGGCCGGCGGACCCCGGCTGGCGCCCCGGATTTCCCCCGGCAAGACATGGTCGGGCGCGATTGGCGGTTTGCTCGTTGCGGTTGCCATGGCCACGGTGGCATCCTGGCTGACACACCGGCCGTCATCCATGGCATGGATGGTGGTGGTGGCCGTCAGCCTTGGCATCGTGGCGCAGGCCGGGGACTTGTTCGAGAGCCTGGTCAAGCGCCATTTCGGCGTGAAGGACTCCGGCCAGATCATACCGGGGCATGGTGGGCTTTTGGACAGGCTTGATGCATTGCTGGCCGCGGCACCGGTCGCGGCGGCCATGGCTCTGGCATCAGGACGAGGAGTGGTACTTTGGGCATGACTCCAGGGCAGACACAGGCGCCACGCTCGGTCACCGTGCTGGGCAGCACGGGCAGCGTCGGCACCCAGACGATCGACCTGCTGACCGGCGCGCCGGGACGGTTCACGGTCAAGGCGCTGGTGGCCGGGCGCAATGCGGCGCTGCTGGCCGAACAGGCGGTGGCGCTGCGGGCGGAATTCGCCGTGGTGGCGGACCCGGCGCAGTATGCGACGCTGGCGCAGGCGCTGTCGGGCACCGGCATCCGCGCCGCCGCCGGGCCGGATGCGGTGGTGGAGGCCGCCGCGCAGGATGCCGACTGGACCATGGCGGCGATCACCGGGGCGGCCGGGCTCGCGTCGACCCTGGCGGCGATCAGCCGCGGCAAGTCGGTCGCGCTGGCCAACAAGGAAGCCCTTGTCTGCGCCGGGGAAGTCATGCTGCGCGCCGTCGCGCAGGCCGGGGCCACGCTGTTGCCCGTCGATTCCGAACACAATGCCATCTTCCAGTCGCTGGCCGACGGCAATCGCGGCGCGGTCGAGAAGATCGTGCTGACCGCCTCGGGCGGGCCGTTCCGCACCGCCTCGATCGAGGAGATGGCCCGCGCCACGCCCGAGGTCGCGCTGCGCCATCCGGTCTGGTCGATGGGGGCCAAGATCAGCATCGATTCGGCGACGATGATGAACAAGGGTCTGGAACTGATCGAGGCCGCGCGCCTGTTCGGCCTGGACGAGACCGGCATCGGCGTGCTGATCCACCCGCAATCGGTGATCCACGGCCTGGTATGCTACCAGGACGGCTCGGTCCTCGCCCAGCTCGGCTCCCCCGACATGCGCATCCCGATCGCCCACACCCTGGCCTGGCCCGAGCGGATGGCGACCACCTCGCCGCGGCTGAACCTGGCCGAGGTGGCGAAGCTGGAATTCACCGAACCCGACCTCGACCGTTTCCCCGCCTTGCGGCTGGCGCGCGAGGCGCTGAAGATCGGCGGCGGCACACCCGCCATCCTGAACGCCGCGAACGAAGTTGCCGTCGACGCATTTCTGAAGCGCCAGATCGGCTTCCTTGATATTGTCGGGACGGTTACCCAGGTTCTGGACACGATGGGGTCCCCGCCCGCCGAAACGCTCGACGATGTGATCGCCCTCGATCTTGCCGCCCGCCGTACCGCGCAGACGCTGACCACGGCGCGCGCGGCCTGAAAACCCGGAGACCACACCCCTCGTGCTGACCGCCATTCCCGAACTGCTTCGGACCGGAATCGCCTTCGTCGTGGTTCTCGGCGTGCTCGTCTTCATCCACGAGCTGGGGCACTACCTGGCCGCCCGCTGGCGTGGCGTGCATGTCGAGGTGTTCTCGGTGGGCTTCGGGCGGGCGCTGACCGGCTGGACCGACCGCCAGGGCACACAATGGAAGATCGCCTGGCTGCCGCTGGGCGGGTATGTGAAGCTGCACGGGCAGGAACGGGCCGAGGATGTCGACCCCGAAGTCCGGGCAAGCTGGATCGCCGGGCGCACCTTCCATGAAAAGCCGGTATCGTCCCGCGCGATCATCGTCGCCGCCGGGCCGGCCGCGAATTTCCTGCTGGCCATGGTGCTGTTCGCCGCGCTGTTCGTCACCGCCGGCCGTCCCGTGACCGTGCCGGTGATCGGCGAGGTCCTGGCGGGCAGCGCGGCCGCGCGCGGCGGGATGAACGTCGATGACCGCATCGTGTCGATCGCCGGCGAGAAGGTCGCCTCGTTCGAGGACATCCAGCGCATCATCGCCGCCCGCCCGGCCGAGACGCTGGTGGTTCGTGTCGATCGCGACGGCACCCCGCGTGACCTGACCGTGCTGACCGATTCGCGCGAATCGGGCGGGCACAAGGTGGGGATGCTGGGCATCCGGGGCGGCAAGGTCGAGTACCAGATGCTGGGTCCGGTCGATGCCGTGATCGGCGGGGTCACCCAGACCTGGACGGTGACGGCCGAGACCTTGAAAGGGGTCGGCCAGATGCTGACCGGCCAGCGCGGCACCGAGGAGCTTGGCGGGCCGCTGCGTATCGCCCAGCTGTCGGGGCAGGTGGCGGGAATCGGCCTGGTCAGCCTGGTCTCGTTCATCGCGGTGCTGTCGGTGAATCTGGGACTTATCAACCTGTTCCCGATTCCCGTGCTGGATGGCGGGCATCTGGTGTTCTACCTGTTCGAGGCTCTGTTCGGCCGTCCCCTGCCGCAGAAGGCGCAGGAATACGGGCTGCGCGCCGGTATCGCGCTGCTGGCGACTCTGTTCGTCTTCGCGACGTGGAACGACCTGTCCCATATCGGGCTGTTTCGCTGGGTCGCCGGGCTGATCGGCTGACCCCGGTTTTCGGGTTGCCGACGAAATGCACTTGCCGCGACCGCGATCCTGGGTCACCTAGCGTGCCAACGGCGTGACCGCTATGGTCGAACGCCTGCAATTCGCACGGCCTGTTGAGGCGCGATCCTGGGATGGCGCGTGAATAGGGGGAGCAGCCTTTTGATACCGATGCGCGCCGTTCGTTTCGTGGCTGTATGCCTGCTGTCCTCGCTGATCGCCGGGGGAGCGGACGCGCAGCGCGCACCGGCCACCCGTGCCGCGGCGGCCCGCACCGCCACCGCCCCCGCGATTGCGCAGGGCGGGCAGATCCGGGCCATCCGGGTCGAGGGCAACCAGCGAATCGAGGAAGGGACGATCCGGTCCTATATGCTGGTGCAGCCCGGGGACGGGTTCGACACCGACCGGATCGACCGCAGCCTGAAGACCCTGTACGCGACCGGCCTGTTCCAGGACGTCCAGATCTCCCGGTCGGGCGATTCGCTGATCGTGAAGGTGATCGAGAATCCGCTGGTCAACCGCGTCGCGTTCGAGGGCAACAAGAAGCTGACGGATGAACAGCTGCGCCCCGAGGTGCAGATCCGTCCCCGCGCCGTGTTCACCCCGACGGTGGCCGAGGCCGATCGCAAGCGCATCCTCGATATGTATGCCAAGCGCGGCTACTACGATGCCCGGGTCGATCCGCAGATCATCCGCCTGGACCAGAACCGCGTCGACGTGGTGTTCCAGATCAACGACGGCAGCTCGACGCTGGTCAGCAAGATCGCGATCGTCGGCAACAAGGCCTACAGCGAAAGCCGGCTGTCGGAAGTGATCACCAGCCGCGAGGAGCGGTGGTGGCGGTTCCTGTCCAGCTCGGACCAGTATGATCCGGAACGGCTGAACTTCGACAAGGAGCTGCTGCGCCGGTTCTATCTGAAGAACGGCTATGCCGACATCCAGATCAACGACGCGACGGCCGAGCTGTCGCCGGATCGGAAGGCGTTCTTCGTGACGTTCACTTTGAAAGAGGGGGAGCGCTACAAGTTCGGCAAGGTCAACGTCACCTCGCAGCTGCGCAACCTGACCGGGGAAGAGCTGCTGCCGTCCGTGCCCTTCTCCGAGGGCGACTGGTACGACGGTGACGCGGTCGGCAAGGTGGCCGACGCGCTGGAGGAGAACGTCCACAACCGCGGCTATGCGTTCGTCGAGGTCAAGCCGCGTGTCACCCGCGATGGCAACAACCATATCGTCGACATCACCTTCGAGGTGGCCGAGGGCCCCCGCGTGTATGTCGAGCGGATCGACATCATCGGCAACGTCCGCACCAAGGACAAGGTGATCCGCCGCGAGTTCCGCCTGGCCGAAGGCGATGCCTTCAACGCCGAGGCGGTGCGCCGCACCCGCCAGCGCCTGCAGGACCTGGGCTATTTTAGCAATGTCGAGATGTCGACCGGCCCGGGTTCGGCGCCCGACCGCGCGGTGGTGCAGGCGCAGATCACCGAACGGGCCACTGGCGAACTGACGCTGGGCGGCGGCTACTCGACGGATGCCGGCGCGCTGATCGATATCGGCCTGGCCGAGCGCAACCTGGTCGGCACCGGGATCAACGCGAGCATCAACGGGATTCTCGCGCAGAAGCGCAGCTCGATCAATCTGTCGATCACCGACCCGTATTTCCTGGATCGCAACCTCGTCGCCGGCTTCGATGCGTTCCTGATCCAGACCAACTACCTGGGCACGCAGCCCTATGACGAACGGCGGGCGGGCTTCGCGCTGCGCGCCGGGTATGAGTTCAACGAGCATCTCCGCCAGGTGTGGAGCTACTCGCTGGTCAATCGTAATGTGTTCAACGTCTACTCGACCGCCAGCCCGTTCATCCTGAATGAACAGGGCACGACGCTGCTGTCGCAGGTCAGCCAGGTCCTGACGCTCGATTATCGCGACAGCCGCGTGCAGCCGCGCTCGGGCTATGTGGTGGAGTTCGGCACGGATTTCGCGGGACTTGGCGGCGATGTCAGCTTCGTCCGCTTCAACCTGAACGGCGCCTACTACATCTCGCTGGAGCGCTGGCTGGGCCATCAGGACTGGGGCATCAAGATCGGCGGCAGCGCCGGCTATCTCGCCACGATCAGCGACAACCAGCGCATCATCGACCGGTTCTTCATGGGCGGCGACAATCTGCGCGGCTTCCAGGTCGGTGGCGCCGGTCCGCACGACACGATCTCGGGCGATCCGCTGGGCGGGCGCCAGATCTGGACCCAGACGACGGAACTGCGGTTCCCGCTGCCGGTGCCGGATGATCTCGGCCTGTCGGGCCGGCTGTTCGTCGATGTCGGCTCGCTGACCAACGCCAACTTCAACAACGTGACCAACTGCGTCGAGGCGAACGGCCAGCCGTGCCAGATCGCGCAGTCCGCCGCCCCGCGCGTCGGCGCCGGCGTCGGCATCTCGTGGCGCACGCAATTCGGGCTCATCAACGTCGACCTGACGCCGTTCGTCGTGAAGCAGCCCTACGATCAAACCCAGATATTCCGCTTTGGTTTCGGCACGAGGTTCTAGTGGCCCATCTTCGACTTGCATCCGTGATGACGGCCGCGGCGGTTGCCGCTGCCGCGCTTGTTCCGCCGGCCGCTGCCCAGCAGAATCCGGGCTGGTTCGTCCCCAACCAGCAGCGTCCCGGCGCTGCTGCCGGCCAGCAGCCCGCGCGTCCGCCGGCGGCCGCCCGTCCGGCCCAGCCGCAGGCCCCCATCGGCCCTGGCGTCGGCGAAGGCATGCCGCAGGGCGAGGGGCCGCCCCCGCAGCTTCAGGTTCAGCTTCCGCCCGGGCCCGAGGTGCCGACCCTGCCCAAGGGTTCGGTTCCTCCGGCGGCCGTCATCGGGGTGATCTCGATCCCCGACGTGCTGCGCATCTCCACCGCCTATCAGGCGGCGGACAAGGAGCTGGGCATCCGGCGCCAGAAGCTGAACGAGGATGCGCAGAAGGAGCAGATCGCCCTGCGTGACCTGGGCCAGGCCTTCGCCAACGAGCGTGCCAGGCTGACGCCGGATCAGATCCGCGCCAAGGAGCGCGACTACCAGAACCGGGTGAATGATTCCCGCCGCAAATTCGGCGAGCGGAACCGGATCATCCAGGAAGCCGGCCAGTATGCGATGGCGCAGATCGACCGCACGCTGGAGCAGGTCGCGCAGGCCGTGGCCGTTGCCCGCGGCGTGAACCTGGTGCTGAACCGGGCGCAGCTGCTGGGCACCACCGCCGAGTTCGACCTGACCGCGCAGGTGGCCGAGGTGCTGAACCAGGTGCTTCCTGGCGTGGTGATCCCGCCGGATGGGGTCTCGCCGGTGGCGATCGCGCCGCCGGCGCCTGAGCCCGAGAAGCCGCCGGTGCAGCCTGCCGGCGGCGCGGCGGGTGCCCCGGCTGGTGGCGCGAAGCCACCCACCAAGCCCTGATCGAGCGGATGGTGGGCACGGTGGACGGACAAGCCATCGTGGGCGATGCCCGGTTCTTCACCCGGACCGGTCCCCATACCCTGGCGGCCATCGTCGATGCGGCGCGTGCCGAGGCGCCGCCGCGCCGGCTGCGGTTCAGCGGCATCGCGCCGCTGCAGACCGCGACGGCGGACCAGGTCAGCTTCCTGGATAACCGCAAATACGCCGATGCGCTGACCGCGACGGCGGCAGGCGCGGTCATCGTCCATCCGGACATGGCCGGCCGCGTGCCGGACACCGCCGTGGCAATCGTCACGGCCGAGCCCTATGCCGCCTGGGCGCGGGTCGCGACGCTGTTCTTTCCGGTGCCGCCCGCCGTGGCCGGCATCCACCCCTCGGCCGTCGTCGCGCCTGACGCACGGGTCGATCCATCGGCCGAGATCGGGCCGCTGGCGGTGGTCGGCGCCGGGGCCGAGATCGGCCCCCGCTGCCGCATCGGCGCGCTGGCGGTGATCGGCGCCGGGGTGGTGATCGGACGCGATTGCCGGATCGGGGCGCATGTCACGGTCTCGCACGCGCTGATCGGCGACCGCGTCGTCCTGTATCCTGGCGTGCGCGTCGGGCAGGACGGGTTCGGCTTCGCCATCTCGGCCGGGGGGTTCCTGTCGGTGCCGCAGCTTGGCCGCGTGGTGATCGAGGACGATGTCGAGATCGGCGCAAACAGCACGCTCGACCGGGGCTCGCTGCATGACACGGTGATCGGCGCCGGCTCGCGGTTGGATAACCTGGTGCAGATCGCGCATAACGTGCGCATGGGACGGGCCTGCGTGATCGTCTCGCAGGTCGGCATCTCCGGTTCCACGACGCTCGACGACCAGGTGATGGTCGCCGGCCAGGCCGGGCTGGCGGGCCATCTGCATGTCGGGCGCGGCGCGCGTATCGGGGCGCAGTCCGGCGTGATGGGGGATGTGCCCGCGCGGGCCGAGGTTGTCGGCAGTCCGGCACAACCCGTCCGCAGCTTTTTTCGCGAGATCGCCACCTTGCGTCGGCTCGTGAAGGATTACACAACCGGGCGTCGCCCCAAGGCGACCGACAGCGACACCGAGACAGGCACGGACCGAACGGCATGAACGAAACGACGGTGACGTCCTCGCAGACGGCGAATCCGGGTACCGAGGTCGAGACGCTCGACATCGCCCAGATCATGCAGGCCATCCCGCACCGCTATCCGTTCCTGCTGATCGACCGGGTGGTCGATGTGGTCCGCAACGCCTCGGCCGTCGGCGTGAAGAACGTGTCGGTCAATGAATCGTTCTTCGCCGGCCATTTCCCGAACCATCCGGTGATGCCCGGCGTGCTGATCATCGAGAGCATGGCGCAGACCGCCGCCGTGCTGGTCGTCACCACGCTGGGACCCGACGCGGCCGGCAAGGTGGTGTATTTCATGTCGATCGACGGGGCGAAGTTCCGCCGCCCGGTCGTGCCCGGCGACCAGGTTCGCATCCATGTCGCCAAGGAACGCAACCGCGGCAATGTCTGGAAGTTCCACGCGGTGGCCCGTGTCGACGGCGTCGCCGTGGCCGAGGCAACCTTTGCCGCGATGATCATGGACCGCGCCGCGCCGATCTAGGCGGGATCGCGCAGGCTGCCCTAAATCGGCCTGATTTGTGTTGGATCAAGACCTTATCGGCCGTTCTGGAAACATCGGGCAACAATGTTTGAGTTTGTCGCGAGTCCCGAGGGCCATAGGTTTGGGCTTGCCAGCCCTGGCGGATTTGCAGATGGAACCACGCCCGCATGGATGCAATGCCTGAACTGAGCGCGCCCCGGTTTACCGGCGTCTCGATCCATCCGTCCGCCATCGTGGATGCCAAGGCGAGCCTCGGCGCCGGCGTGTCCATCGGCCCGTTCTGCATCGTCGGCCCGGATGTCGAGATCGAGGACGGCGCGAAGCTGATGTCCCATGTCGTCGTCGAGGGGCATACGCGGATCGGCGCCGATGTCGTGCTGTATCCGTTCTGCACCGTCGGCCTGGCCCCGCAGGACCTGAAATACCGCGACGAACCCACGCGCTGCGAGGTCGGCGCCCGTTCCCAGATCCGGGAGCACTGCACGATCCATCGCGGCACGGTGACGGGCAAGGGCGTGACCCGGATCGGTGCCGACTGCATGCTGATGGCCGTGACCCATGTCGCGCATGACTGCACCCTGGGCAACCACGTCATCATCGCCAACAACGCGGTGATGGGCGGGCATGTCACCATCGCCGACCATGCCGTGATCGGTGGCGCGGCGGCGATCCACCAGTTCGTCCGCATCGGCCGAGCGGCGATGATCGGCGGGGTGTCGGGTGTCGAGGCCGATGTAATCCCGTTCGGCTCCGTCATCGGCAACCGCGCTCGGCTTGCCGGATTGAACGTCATCGGCCTGCGCCGCCGCGGCTTCGACAGGTCCCAGATCGCCCGTCTGCACGCGGCCTTCGGCAGCCTGTTCCGCGAGGAAGGGGTGTTCGCCCAGCGGCTGGAACGGACGCGGACCGAGTTCGCCGGCGATACCCTGGTCGACGAAATTCTGGCCTTCATCGACGCGCCATCCCATCGTGGGCTGATTCGGGCCGAGTGAGCGGCGGATCGGCGCTGCACGCTCTTGCAGAGGGTGCGTATCAGCGGTTAAGGAGCGACATGCTGAACCCCAATCACCGCGCCCGTTCCACAGGCCTTCTGCTGGCGGCTGGCGCAGTCGTGACCCTCGCCGGGTGCGACACCAGCAGCATGAGCCGGACCTTTGGGCTCACGCGTGATGCGCCGGACGAATTCGCCGTCACCACGCAGGCGCCGCTGTCGATGCCGCCCGATTTCAACCTGCGCCCGCCGCGGCCAGGGGCGGTCCGGCCGCAGCAGCAGTCCGAACGTGTGCAGGCCGAGGAAGCGCTGATCCCGCAGACCGCGCTGACCGGCCCGTCCCGCGGCGCACCCAGCGCCGGGCAGTCCGCGCTGCTGGACGAATCCGGCCCGAACGCGCCGGCCGACATCCGCCGCAAGGTCGACCAGGATGCCCGTCTGGAGCAGGCCTCCGACGGGTTCCTGGATCGCGTGCTGTATTGGCGCAAGCCGGACACCACCAACGTGATGGTCAACCCGCAGGCCGAGGCGCAGCGCCTGCGCCAGAACGCCGCGCTGGGCCAGTCGCCGGAAGTCGGTGATACCCCGACCATCACCCCGAAGAAGCAGGGCTGGTTCCAGAAGCTGTTCAACTGGATGTAGCCGGTCAGCCTGTCCGGGCGCGCACACGCTCCCGGTGCAGGTTGTACAGCCCCGCCGCGGCGATGATCACCGACCCGATCAGCGTCGTCCATGACGGGATCTCGTTGAACACCAGATACCCGGTGATCCCGCCCCACAGCAGCATCGTGTATTCATAGGGCGCCAGGGCCGAGACCGGGGCCAGCCCATAGGCGCGGGTATACACCCAATGCGCCGCGCCGCTGGAGATGCCCAGGAAGGCGACCGCGATCCAGGCGATGGCGGTCATCGGGGCGATGGGCGGGAACATCCCCAGCGTCAGCAGGCCCGAGACCAGATGCGTCGCCAGCAGCCAGAAGGCCTGGCATTCGGTGGTTTCGGTCAGGGACAGCTGGCGGGTCATGATCCGCGTCACCGACATCGCGACGATGCCGATCAGCAGCAGGATGACCACGGGCTGCCACAGATCCCCGCCAGGCTGCAGCATGACCAGCACGCCCAGGAAGCCGATCACCGTGGACAGGGTGCGCCGCCACTGGATCCGCTCGTTCAGCATCGGGATCGCCAGCAGGGTCATGATCAGCGGGGCGGTGAAGCCGACGGCATAGGTGTCGACCAGGTTCATACGCTCCCACGCGATATACCAGACGATCGACACGAAGGATGACATGATGCTGCGCACGGCCACCAGCTTCCAGCGGACCGGGCGGATGGTGCGCCACAGCGATGGCCCGGGCTGTGCCGCGGCGATCGCCAGCACCGTGATGCCGCCGAACACGCCGCGCCAGAACATCGCCAGCGCCACGCCGGTCACGGGCAGCACCCATTTCGCCACCGTGTCGCCCAGGGTCCAGATGATATAGGCCAGGGCGGCCAGCGCGATGCCGCGCACCGTGTCGGCGGCGTTGTCGGTCAGGACCCTGGCTGCGACGATGGGCACGGGGCGGTGCTTCCGGGTTCGGGCTTCGAGGGGCAGAAAACCGTCGGACACCGCCGCTCCGGCGGGGGCCTCTCCCGGGGGCAGGTTTTCCGTCGTGCCGCGGCCGGCTCTGGTATCATGGGCGCCACGGCGGGTGCGAGACTGCGCTGTACGCCCCGGTTCGGCAACCGTGGCACCCGTTGCCCTTGATTGCAGGAGACGCATGGAGCCGGCGGAATACGAGCTGATGGACGCGGTGGAGGAGCGGTTATGGTGGTACCGTGCCCTGCGCACCCGCCTGGCCGACGCGCTATCCGGTGTCTCGGGCCAGGTGCTGGATGCGGGCTGCGGCACGGGCGGGCTGCTCGCGGCCCTGGGCAGGGACCGTCCTGACCTGCGCCTGATCGGGCTGGAATGGGCGCAGGCGGCGGCGGCGCGGGCGGCGCGCAAGGCGGCGGTCCCGGTTGCGCGCGGCAGCGTCAACGCCATGCCCTTCGCCGATGCCGGCTTCGATGCCGTGGTGTCCGCCGACGTGCTGTGCCACGCCGCCGTCGATCCCGCCGCCGCCCTGGCCGAGTGCCGCCGTGTGCTGCGCCCCGGCGGGCGGCTGGTGCTGAACATGCCGGCCTATGCCTGGCTGATGTCGGCGCATGACCGGCGCGTCCACAATACGCGCCGCGTCACGGTGGGCGGGATGCGGGCGATGCTGGCGCGGGCCGGTTTCACCCCCCGGCGGGTATGCTACTGGAACGGGCTGCTGCTGCCGGCGATGATCGTGCAGCGGAAGCTGCTGGCGCGGGGCGACGCGGCGTCCGACGTTGCCGTGTTTCCGCCATGGCTGGATGCCATTCTGCACGGCGTCACGACATTTGAACGGTCGCTTCCCGTTGCCCCGCCCGCCGGCGGGTCGGTGCTGGCGATCGCGGAGCGACCATGAACCACGACATGAGACCCGCCGGATACGACCCATCCACCACGCTGTCGCGCCACCCGCGCACCGGCGTCGGGCTGTCGATCGTGGTGCCCGTCTATCGCGGCGCGACCACGATCGGCCGCCTGGTCGACGCGCTGTCGGACCTGTCCCCCGAAGGCGGGATCGAGGTGGTGCTGGTCAATGACGGCAGCCCCGACAACTCGGGCGATGTCTGCCGCGACCTGGTCGCCACCGCCGCCATCCCGCTGGTCTATGTCGAGCACGCCCGCAACTATGGCGAGCACAACGCGGTCATGACCGGGCTGCGCCATGCCTCGGGCGCCTATGTCATCACCATGGACGACGACCTGCAGAACCCGCCCGAGGAGGTCGTCAAGCTGTACGACCATGCCCGCCTGGGCGGGTGGGACGTGGTCTACACCCGCTATGCGGTCAAGCAGCACGACGGCTGGCGCAACCTGGGCAGCTATTTCGCCAACCGGGTGGCGGACATGCTGCTGGACAAGCCCAAGGGGCTGTACCTGTCGTCGTTCCGCTGCATGTCGGCCATGGTGGTTCAGGCGATCACCCGCTATGCCGGGCCGTACCCGTATATCGACGGGCTGATCATGCAGGTGACGCAGCGGATCGACAGTATCGAGGTCCGCCACCTGCCGCGCGCCGAGGGGCGGTCGAACTACACGCTGCGCCGGCTGGTGCGGCTGTGGCTGAACCTGGCGACCAGCTTCTCGCTGGCCCCGCTGCGCCTCGCCGTCTTCGCCGGCGCGGCCATGGCCTTCGCCGGCGTTCTCGGCGCCATCGCGACCATCGCCGAGGCCATCATCTCCCACGATACCCCGTCGGGCTGGGCGTCGATCATGGTCGTGGTCCTGCTGGTGGGCGGGGTGCAGTCGATGATCCTGGGCATCCTGGGCGAGTATGTCGGGCGCACCTTCCTGACCGCCAACAGCAAGCCCCAGGGCACGGTGCGCGAGATCGCGCGCAACGCCGCGGCGGATCGCATCGCGTGACGCTGTACTGGGCCGCGCTGGGCCTGGCCATCGCGATCAGCATGGCCGGGCAGACCCTGTTGAAGGCGGGGGCAGGGGCGCCGGACTTCATCAGCCAGATGTTCGACCCGCGGACCCTGGCCGGGCTGGTCCTGTATGGCGGGTCGGCGCTGCTGTACATCGTCGCGCTGCGCCGGATCCCGATGTCGGTGGCGCTGCCCTGCACGGCGATCTCCTATATCGCGGCCGCGCTGATCGGGCATGTCTGGTTCGGCGAGCCTATGGGTCCGACCCAGATCAGCGCCATCGGGCTGATCTGCGCCGGGGTCGTGCTGCTGGCCTTCGCCTGACCGGGCGGGTCAGCGCGCGCCCGGTCCCATCGTGAAGGCGCCGTACACCCGCCCGTTGGACGAGAACGCGGCATAGGACTGGTCCGGCTGGTTGAACGCCCGGTACGCCGTGTGGTCGGCCGGCTTGAAGCCGGGATTCGGACCCTCCCACCGCGCCATCACGATCGCGCCATAGGCGGCACCCAGCGTCGGCGTTTCCGAATGGTAGGACGCGATCGCCTGGGGCCAGGTGCCCTTGGCGCCATACAGCGCGTTCAGGAAGCGCGCGGCATAGCGGGTGTTCAGGGTCGGGTCGAACCCGTCCTCGATGCTGGCGAAGGCGTTCGGGTGGTACATCAGGTTGACCTGCATGCACCCCACGTCGATCGAGCGGACCCCGCGCGCCTGCAGCGCCTTCACCGCGGCCACCGCGTCGGCCTTGGTGGCGAAATACTGCCCGGCCCCCTCGGCATTGATCGTCCACGGCCAGGGGCGCGCCCGGCCGGTGGCGGCGTCCAGCTTGCCCGACTCGGTGACCGCGATGGCCGTCATCAGCCGCGGCGGCAGCCGGGCGGCGATCTCGGCACTGGCGATCGCCGCCTCGCAGAAGGCGGACGGGTGCGGCTGGGGCGGTTCCGGGCGAGCCTGTGCGGTCAGGGGCAGCAGGCCGAGAACGAGTGGCAGGACGCGTCGCATGGCCCGAAAGTGCATAATCCCCCGTGAATGGCCAGTGAAATCGCCCCGATCGTGTCGGGAACGCATGAATGTGATGGCGTATCAGCCGTCCGCCCGACCGTGCCGGCCATGGAACAGATACACCGCGAACAGGCCGGCCGGATCGGTCCAGACCTGCTCTGCGTCCCAGCCGGCGTCCCGCGCCAGCGCCAGCATGCCCTCGCGCGTGTGCTTGTAGCTGTTCTCGGTGTGGATGCTCTCGCCCCGGGCGAAGCGGATCGGCCGCCCGGCCACCGTCACGGTCTGCTCGGCCGCGCTGACCAGGTGCATCTCGATCCGGCCTTCCCCGCCGTTCCAGACGGCCTGGTGGCGGAACGCCATCGGATCGAACCCGGCCCCGGCCTCGCGGTTCAGGCGGACCAGCAGGTTGCGGTTGAACGCGGCGGTCACCCCGGCGGCGTCGTCATAGGCCGGGATCAGCACCGACGGGTCCTTGCGCAGGTCGGCGCCCAGCAGCAGCCGGCTGTCCGGTCCCAGCGCGGCGCGGGCGCGACGCAGGAAGGCGACGGCCTCCTCCGGTTCCAGGTTGCCGATCGTGGACCCCGGGAAGAACCCCAGCCGCGGTTCGGCCAGGTCCCTGGGCAGCGGCACCGCGCGCATGAAATCGGCGGCGATGGGGGTCACACGCAGCCCCGGCCGCGTGATGGCCAGCCGCGCCCGCACCGCATCCAGCGCCGGGGCGGCGACATCGACCGGGACATAGCGCGCGACCAGCCCATCGGCGCGCAGCAGGCCCATCGCCTTGGTTTCGTCGGACGCGCCATACTCGATCAGCGTGGCGCCGGCGGGCATGGTCGCCGCAAGATGGGCGACGGCCTGTGCCAGCGGGGCCTTCTCGGCCCGGGTGAGGTAGTATTCCGGCTGTTCCGTGATCCGGTAGAACAGCCGGCACCCTTCCTCGTCGTAGAACAGCCGGGGCGGCAATGTCTTGCGCGGCGCCAGCAGCCCGGCCAGGGCGGCCTCGGCGACGTCGGGGTCATAGGGCGAGGCGCGCAGGCCGCTGTCGTTCGGCATGATCAGACGTCCCGCGCCAGGCGCAGGCCCGAGAACTGCCAGCGCCGGTCGGGGTGGAAGAAGTTGCGATAGGTCGGCCGGGTATGGCCGGGCGGGGTGGCCAGCGACCCGCCGCGCAGGACCATCTGGTTGATCATGAACTTGCCGTTGTATTCGCCGACCGCGCCCGCCACGGGACGGAAGCCGGGATAGGGGCGGTAGGCGCTGTCGGTCCATTGCCAGACATGGGTGTCGCATTCCCGCACCGCCGGGTTCCGGGCGGCGACCTCCCATTCGAACTCGGTCGGCAGCCGAGCGGATGACCAGCGGGCGAGGGCGTCGGCTTCGTACCAGGAGAGGTGGCGGGCCGGCGCGTCGGGATCGAGCGGGCAGGGGCCGGATGGCGTCATCTGCCATGTCTGTCCGTCACGGTCGAACCAGTGCAGCGGTGCCGTCCAGCCGCCGGCCTGCGCGGCGGCCCAGCCATCCGACATCCATAGGGTCGGGGTGCGATAGCCGCCGTCGCGGATGAAGTCCTGGACGTCGCCGTTGCGCACCAGGCGGGTGGCGATGGCGAAGTCCCGCAGCAGGGCGTCATGGGCCGGGGTCTCGTTGTCGAAGCAGAAGCCGGGGCCGGCATGGCCGATGCGGTGGATGCCGCCGGCGATGGTCTGGAACCGGGTCGGTCCGGCTGCGCCGGGCGGGGTCCAGCCCTGCGGCGACAGCGCCGGGCGCAGCGGGTTCTGCGCGAAGGCGTGCAGGATGTCGGTGACCAGCAGCTCCTGGTGCTGCTGTTCGTGGTTCAGGCCCAGCGTGACCAGGTCCAGCAGGCCGGGTCCGATGGGGCGGGCCAGCAGCCGGCCCATCGCCGCGTCGACGTGGCGGCGATAGGCGGCCACCGCCTCGGCCGGCGGGCGGGTCAGCAGCCCGCGCATCGGGCGGGGATGCCGGGCGCCGACGGCGTCGTAGTAGGAGTTGAACAGATAGCGGAAATCGGGATCGCGGACCTGGTAGCCGGGCAGGTTCGGGCCCAGGACGAATTCCTCGAAGAACCAGGTCACATGGGCGCGGTGCCACTTGGTGGGGGAGGCATCGGGCATCGACTGCACGACCTGGTCCTCGGGACCGAGGCAGGCGGCCAGGGCTTCGGTATGGTCGCGGATGGCCTGGTAGTGCGCGACCAGATCGGCCCTGGCCGGTATCGAAGCGTCGTCCATGCGGGCCTCGCAGACGTGGATGCCAATGGGGGTTCCCGGGGGCGGATATGGCAACGGGTGGCGCGCGGAGAAAGGGGGAACGATGGTTCAGGCCATGACGGCGTCCGCCTCCATCGCCAGGTTGCCTTGCGCGTTGGCGGCCCACAGCCGGACGGTGCCATCGCTGCCGGGCTGGCCGTTGACGGTGAAGGGGGCGATGTCGAAGATCGGACTGACGGCGCGGAACTTGAAGGATTTCAGCGGCCTGTCGTTGCTGTTGCGGCGATGCAGGTCGACCAGCAGGGTGGCGATCAGCGGCCCGTGCACGATCAGGCCGGGATACCCTTCCTCGGTCGTGACATAGCGGCGGTCGTAATGGATGCGGTGCCCGTTGAAGGTCAGCGCCGAGTAGCGGAACAGCAACACGTCATCGGGATCGATGGTGCGGGTCCAGGCCGGGTTGGCTGGCGCGGCCTTCGGCGCGGGG
>CAYZKM010000040.1:0-16870 GCA_964478525.1 uncultured Bifidobacterium sp. | reverse complement strand
TCTCGCGCGTCTCGGTGCGCAACCTGTCGGGCGGCATCGCCGCCATCCATGCGGGCTGGCGCCTGTAACCCCCTGTACCGGAGCGGCATCGCCATGAGCGGTCTTCACGGCAAGCGCGTCCTGCTGATCGTCTCGGGCGGCATCGCCGCCTACAAGGCGCTGGAACTGATCCGCCTGCTGCGCAAGGACGGCTGCGGCGTCACCTGCGTGCTGACCCGCAACGGCG
The DNA here is from genome assembly GCA_964478525.1 of uncultured Bifidobacterium sp. Lineage (GTDB taxonomy): Bacteria > Pseudomonadota > Alphaproteobacteria > Acetobacterales > Acetobacteraceae > Rhodopila. Next base: position 16,644 of record CAYZKM010000040.1, on the reverse strand, counting down.
CGGCGTTCGTCACGCCGCTGTCGCTGCAGGCGCTGTCGGAATCCAAGGTCTATACCGATCTGTTCTCGCTGACCGACGAGAGCGAGATGGGCCATATCCAGCTTTCCCGTTCGGCCGACCTGCTGGTCGTGGCGCCGGCCTCGGCGGATCTGCTGGCGCGCATGACGGCGGGCATGGCCGACGACCTGGCGGCGACGGTGCTGCTGGCGACCGACAAGCCGGTGCTGGTCGCGCCCGCGATGAACGTGCGCATGTGGGCCCATGCGGCGACGCAGGCCAACCTGGCCACGCTGCGCGCGCGCGGCGTGCACGTGGTCGGCCCGGATGCGGGCGCGATGGCCTGCAACGAGTTCGGCCTTGGCCGGATGTCGGAACCGCCCGCCATCGTCGCGGCGATCCAGGACCTGCTGGCCGGCCACAAGCCCCTGTCCGGGCGGCATGCGCTGGTCACCTCGGGCCCGACGCATGAACCGATCGATCCCGTGCGCTATATCGCCAACCGCTCCTCGGGCCGGCAGGGGCATTCGATCGCGGCGGCGCTCGCGGCCCTGGGCGCGCGGGTCACGCTGGTCAGCGGCCCCGTCACCGTCGCCGACCCGCCGGGCGTCACCGTCGTCCCGGTCGAGAGCGCGCAGCAGATGCTGGCGGCCTGCCAGGCGGCGCTGCCGGCCGATATCGCGGTCTTCGCCGCCGCGGTCGCCGACTGGCGCGTGGCCAACGCCGCCGGGGGCAAGATCAAGAAGCAGGCGGGCGCGCCGGCCCCGGCGCTGGAGCTGGTGCCGAACCCCGATATCCTGGCCACCATCGCCGCCGCCGGTCCGCACCGCCCGGCCCTGGTGGTGGGCTTCGCGGCCGAGACCGACGACCTGATGGCCAACGCCCAGGCCAAGCGGGCGCGCAAGAACGCCGACTGGATCGTGGCCAACGACGTCTCTCCGTCCACCGGCATCATGGGCGGGGAGGAGAACGCGGTGCACATCGTCAGCGCCGATGGGGTCGAGGACTGGCCGCGCGTCGCCAAGACCGAGGTCGCCCGCCGCCTGGCCGAACGGATCGCCCAAGCCCTGGGATAGCAGACCCTGGGACAGCAGGCCCTGGGATAGCAGCCGCGTTGCGCCGGTGGGGGCGCATGCTAGCGCGCTTTCCGGCTGACCGTAAACGGTCAGCGCGCGCTATCTTATTGTCTGATCGCATGATCGACCCGCTGCCACGGTTCCGCTCAGCGTGATCATGCTCTAGAATCGTGACAACAACAGGAGCAGCCCGCATGTCCGTCACCCTCGAACGCGCGCCGACCCTCGGCCTGGACGACCTGGTGGCGCTGGACCGCGACGCGCTGATGGCGCTGTTCCGCACCCTGGCGGCGCCGGGACGGATGGAGATGGACGGGGAATACCTCTCCCGCCTGCCCGGCTATGCCGAGGCGGCGTGGCGCGCCGCCATGATCGAGGTCGGCAAGGACTACTGGCTGGGCAAATCCTATACGCCGCAGCCGCTGGACGGGCATCACGGCCACGGGCTGAACCGCTACCGGGCGGCCGACGGCGCGATCCGGCGCAATTCCCGCTTCATCTGGGACATCGCCCCTTCCACGGTCGATGACCGCGCATCGCTGGTGATGCGCTATGCGCATTTCCCCAACTGGGGCGGCGGGCACGACCTGGTCGACGAGGTGCGGGTGGTCGCCCCCGGCCGGTATCTGGGCCTGTACCATACCGCGACACCGGTGCCCGGCTTCACGCCACGTCCGGGCGGGGCGCGTTCGGGCATCGAGTTCTTCATGCTGACCGGCCCCGTCGCCCCGTTCGTGCCGGCCGAGAAGGACTGACCCATAGCCCCCGACTCCCCATGCCGGCTGGGCCGGCTTGGGCCGCAGGACCTGCCCGCGTTCCGCCGGATCAGGCTGGAGGCGCTGCGCCGCCACCCCGAAGCCTTCGGCAGCTCGTTCGAGGAGGAATCCTGCTATCGTCGCAAGGATTTCGCCCGCCTGCTGCCCGACCCGCCCGGCTGCACGCTGGGCGCGTATCACGGCGAATGGCTGGTGGGGATCGCCGGGCTGTACGTGCCGCACCGGCTGAAGCAGCGGCACAAGGGCCTGATCAACGGGGTCTATGTCGCGCCTGACTACCGCAAGGCAGGGGTGGCGCGCGCGCTGATCGAAGCGCTGGTGAACGAGGCGCGGGCGGTCTCGCTCCGCGTCCTGCAACTCTCGGTCACGGTGGGCAACGAGCCGGCGCGCCGGCTGTACGCCGAGCTGGGGTTTCAGACGTATGGGATCGAGTACCAGGGGCTGCTGGTGGGCGACCGCTACCTGGACGAGGAGCTGATGGCTCTGACGCTGGATTAGCGCGCGAGCACTCGCCGCCGGTCAGGTCCCCGGCACCGAGGCGGATTGCGGGGCCGGCTCGACGATCGCCGATCCGCCGCGCTCGATCCGGAACACCGCCAGGCCGCGCCGGACCTGCCCGTTGGACTGCAGCGCGATCCAGCCATCGACGCCGGCAAAGCCCGATGGCTGGGTCAGCCCGGCCGCCGAGAACCCGCCCTGTCCCGCCAGCACCCGCGCGATCGAGGCCGCGTCGAACGCCAGGTCCGCCAGGGGCGGCGGCGGGGTGTTGTAGCGGGCGTTGAACCCTTCCTCGAACGTGGTACGCGACGCGGTGTCGGGCGCGGCATACCAGGCCCCCTGCATCACGCCTGCGCCGCTGGCCGGCGTTGCCCACAGGGCGGGGCCCATGAACTGCACCTGTCCGCGATCCACGTCGTAATAGGGCAGCATCGACGCCAGCAATTGCAGATCGTCGCGCACCGCGCCCAGCAGCAGGGCGTTGAAGGGCGGCGGGGCGACGCTGGCCCGGGTCAGTTCGGCGGCATGGCGGCGGCCCTCGGGCGTGCCCTGGGCGCGGGCGGCCTTCATCTGCGCATCGATCGCGCCGCGGCGGCTGCCATAATTGGCGATGTCGCGCGCCGCCGCGGTGATCGCACCCATCCCGGTGCCGTGATAGCGCACGGTGGGCGCCTCCATCCCCGCCGACGCGCACGCCTCGATCAGCGCATCCCCCAGCGCTCGGCCGAAATCGGTTTCGGGCAGCAGGGCGGCGATCTGGGTCTTGCCTTGGGCCTGCGCGGCGGCCACCAGGCGGCGAACCTGCTGCGCGGGCGTGATGCCCAGCGTCCACACGCCAGGCTGCGCCTGCGCGGCGGCATTGGTGAAGGCCAGCACCGGCACCCCGGCTTCCCGCGCGATCGGCGAAACGGCGGCGGTCTCGGCGGCGGTCAGCGGGCCGAGGATCATGCCCGCGCCCTCGGCGATCGCTGCCCTGGCCGCCGCGGCCGCACCGTCGGGCGTGCTGGCGGTATCCTTCTGGATCAGCACCGGGCCGCTGCCCTGCGGCAGCGCCAGCTGCGCGGCCTGCAGCATCGGCGGTCCGAGATTGCCATTCGACCCGCTGAGTGGCAGCAGGATGGCGACCTTGCCGGCGCCGCCACGGGCCGACCCGCCACCCGCGGTGGTGGGCATGCCCATCGACTGCGGCTGGTAGCCGGCGCCATAAGGGACGGATGACTGGCCCGTGCAACCGGCCAATGTCAGCGTCCCGACAAGGAACAGGAATGCCCGACGAAGCATGCGCTGACTCTCCAGATGCCGAGCGGGACGATTCGTCCGCCCCGCTGGCGGGACTCTTGCTGGTTTCGACCCCGATCGGCAACCTCGGGGATATCTCGACACGTGCCCGTGACGCGTTGCGAGGCGCCGACCTGATCCTGTGCGAGGACACCAGGCACAGCGCCCGCCTGCTTGGAGCCATCGGCGCGCGTGCGCCGACCCAACCGCTGCATGAGCACAACGAGGATGCCCGCATCGCCCCGGTCCTGGCAATGCTGCGGGCGGGGCGCCGCGTGGCGCTGGTCTCGGATGCCGGCACGCCGGTGGTATCGGATCCCGGGTATCGGCTGGTGCGGGCGGCGATCGCCGAGGGGCTGGCGGTCAGCGCCATTCCCGGCGCCAACGCCGCCGTCACCGCACTGGTGCTGTCGGGGCTGCCGCCGCTGCCGTTCCTGTTCCTGGGCTTCCCGCCGCCCCGGTCCGCCGCCCGTCGCGGCGGGTTCAGCGCGCTGCGGGCGGCCGAGAGAGCGGGGCTGGCGGCGACGATGATCTGGCACGAGGCGCCGCATCGCCTGGCCGAGACCCTGGCGGACATGCAGGCGGTGTTCGGCAACCGCGCCGCCGCCGTGGCGCGGGAGCTGACCAAGCATTTCGAGGAAGTCCGCCGCGGCCCGCTGGCCGACCTGGCCGCCCACTATGCAGCCCACCCCGCGCGCGGGGAGATCACCGTGCTGGTCGGCCCGCCCGAGCACGACGACCCCGAAGACCTGGACGGCCGCCTCCGCTCGGCCTTGTCCACACAAAGCGTGAAGGACGCCGCCGCCCTGGTCGCCGCCGCGACGGGGCTGCCGCGAAAGGTGGTGTACGCCCGCGCGCTGGAGCTGGCGCGGGAGCGGGCGGAGAACGGCTAGCGCGCTTTCCGGCTGACCGTAAACGGTCAGCGCGCGCTATCTTATTGTCTGATCGCATGATTCACCCGCTGCCACGGTTCCGCTCAGCGGGATCATGCTCTAACGCCACCCTTGCCGCCCCGGTTCCCTTGCCAATACCATCCACCGGCGCCGCCGTGGCGCCACCAAGGGAATGTCCATGCAAGTCCAGACCGTCACCGGGCCGATCGATGTCAAGGATCTCGGCCGCACGCTGATGCACGAGCATCTGTTCATCGCGTTTCCCGGCGCCGAGTACGACCCCACCGCCGTCTTCGACCGGCCGGCCTTCATCGCCGAGGCGGTGAAGCGCCTGCGCGAGCTGCGCGAGGTGCATGGCGTGCGCAGCTTCGTCGATCCCTGCCCCATCGAGCTGGGCCGCGACGCCGCCATGATGAAGGAGATCGCCGAGAAGTCCGAGATGAACGTGGTCTGCACCACGGGGTTCTATTTCGAGATGATGGGCCTGCCGATCTACTGGCGTGCCCGCACGGTCGACGAGATCGCCGATCTGTATATACGGGAAATCACCACGGGCATCGGCGATACGGGTGTCAGGGCAGGCGCGATCAAGGTCGCCACCGGCGAACCCGACATCACGCCGCTGGAGATGAAATTCCTCGAAGCCGCCTGCATCGCGCAGAAGGCAACCGGCGTTCCCATCATCACCCACACGCAGGACGGCCATAACGGCCCCGAGCAGGTCGCCGCCTTCACCGGCAACGGCGTTGCCCCGCACAAATGCCTGATCGGGCATTGCTGCGGCAATGCCGACCCGGCCTATCACCAGCGCGTGGTCGATGGCGGCGTCTATATCGGCTTCGACCGCATCGGATTGCATCGTTACCAACCGGACGCGTTGCGCGCCGACAACCTGGTGAAGCTGGTGCGCGGCGGGCACCAGGCGCAGATCATGATGTCGCAGGACCGCCATTGCGGCTGGTACGGCAAGTTCGCGCGCCAGGTCTCGGCGCAGGAGCAGGCGACGATCGACGGCCTGCGGGCGCAGGGGAAATGGCCGCCGCCCTATTCCTATCTGTTCACCGACTTCGTGCCGATGCTGCGCCAGCGTGGGCTGACGGATGCCGAGATCTTCTCGATCCTTGACGACAATCCCCGCCGTTTCTTCGCCGGGGAAGCCCTGCCGAACGCCTGAACGCCGGAGAAGCCGATGCGCGCCCTGGTCACCACCCCCGACGGCCCCGCCCCGATGGAACTGCGGGACGTGCCCGACCCGGTGGCGGGCCCGCATCAGGCCATCGTCGCGGTGCGGGCATTCTCGCTGAACCGCGGCGAACTCGCCTCGATCACCCGCAACGGCACCGGCTGGATTCCGGGCCAGGACGTCGCGGGCGTCGTGGTGCAGGCAGCGGCGGACGGCAGTGGACCGCCGGTCGGGTCGCGGGTGGTTGCCCTGACCGATGAGTTCGGGTGGGCCGAGCGGGTTGCGGTGATGGGGCATCGGATGGCGGTGCTGCCGGATGGGGTGGGCTTTGCGGAGGCGGCGACGCTGCCGGTTGCGGGGCTGACGGCGTTGCGCACGCTGCGCCATGGCGGGCCGCTGGTCGGCCGGCGCGTGCTGGTCACCGGCGCGGCGGGCGGCGTCGGGATGCTGGCGGTCCAGATCGCGGCGCGATCCGGCGCCGATGTCACCGCGGTGGTCGGGTCGGCAGCGCGCGGTGCCGGGCTGCGGGACCTGGGGGCGCGGGACGTGGTGGTCGGCATCGGCGCCGCCACCGGACGGTTTCACCTGATACTGGAAGCCGCCGGCGGTGAGTCCCTGGCCCAGGCACTGCGCCTGGTCGAACCGGGCGGGGTGATCGTGGTGTATGGAAACTCCTCGGCGCAACCGACAAGCCTGGGCTTCGCCGATTTCCGCCAGGCGCAGAACGCCCGCATCCAGAGCTTCTTCTACTTCACCTCGGAACCCGAGGAACGTTTCGCGCCCGACCTGGCCCTGCTGGTCTCGCTGGTCGCCGCCGGATCGCTGCGGCCGGTGATCGGGGTGGATGCGCCGTGGACCGATTTCGTCGCGGTATCGGAACGGCTGCGCGCGCGCTCGGTCCCCGGCAAGGCGGTATTCCGCGTCGGGGAATAGACGCCGTCATGGCGGGGCCGTAATGCTTGGCGCGTCAGATATCACGGGAGGCAGACATGGCCAGATTCACCTGGGAACACATCCACCTGAAGACCCCCGATCCGGAGGCGACCGCGACCTGGTACCAGGACATGCTGGGCGCCGAGATCGTGCGCACGCCACAGGCCGACGGATCGACGCGCATCGACCTGAACCTGAGCGGGCAGAAAGTGTTTCTGGCTCCGGTCGATCCGGCGAAGGTCGGCGCCGCGCCGTCGATGCCCTATCTGGGCATGGATCATTTCGGCATGACCGTGGACAACATCGATGCCGCGGTGGCCGAGCTGAAGGCGAAGGGCGTGGCGTTCACGATGGAGCCGACCTCGATCCGTCCGGGCGTGCGCATCGCCTTCCTGACGGCGCCGCAGAACGTGTCGATCGAACTGATCCAGCGCGGCTGAACCGCGGCGGGGGCTGAGGAACGCACATGGAAGCCGACTACATCGTCGTGGGCGCCGGTTCGGCGGGCTGCGTGGTGGCCGCGCGCCTGTCCGAGACGGGCGCGAAGGTCATCCTGCTGGAGGCCGGGCCGCGCGACAGCCTGATGTGGATTCACATCCCCGCCGGCGTGCTGAAACTGCTCGCGCATCCGGTGGTGAACTGGAACTACGCCGCCCAGGGCAGCGCCGGCACCGCGGGGCGGGAGATCCATTGGCCGCGCGGCAAGACGCTGGGCGGATCCAGCTCGATCAACGGCATGCTGTATGTCCGTGGCAACCCGGCCGATTTCGACGGCTGGGCGCAGATGGGCTGCCGTGGCTGGAGCTTTGACGATGTGCTGCCGTATTTCCGCAAGTCGGAAGACTATGTGCAGGGCGGCGATCCCGAGATGCGCGGCAAGGGCGGCCCGCTGAAGGTCGAGGACTACCGCACCATCCTGCCGCTGACGCATCACTGGATCGAGGCGGCGCAGCAGGCCGGTTTCCCGTTCAGCAAGGACCTGAACGGCAAGCAGCAGGAAGGTGTCGGGTATTCGCAGATGACCCGCAAGGGGAAGTGGCGCGGATCGACCGCGCAGACCTTCCTGAAAGAGGCCGAGGGCCGGCAGAATTTGCGCGTGGAGACCGAGGCGCTGGCGTCGCGCCTGCTGTTCCAGGGCCGGCGCTGCGTCGGCGTCGAATTTCGCCAGCGCGGCAAGACCGTGACGGCGCGCGCGGCGAAGGAAGTGATCCTGTCGGGCGGGGCCATCAATTCCCCGCATCTGCTACAGATTTCCGGCGTCGGTCCGGCCGATCACCTGCAATCGATCGGGGTGGAGGTGGTGCATGATCTCCGCGGTGTCGGCGGCAACCTGCAGGACCACTACGTGTCCCGCATCTCGCACCGTGTGAAGAACGAAATCTCGATCAACCAGCTGGCGCGCGGCGTCCGCCTGGTGGGCGAGGTGGCGCGGTTCTACCTGACCGGGCGCGGGGCACTGACCTTCGGGGTGACGACGGCACAGGTGTTCTGCCGGTCGCGCCCGGAAAAAGCCAGCCCTGATCTGCAGCTTCTGTTCACGCCCGCAAGCTATGATCTGGGAAAGTTCGGCGAGCTGGAGCGCGAGGCCGGCATGACGGTCGCCGTCTGCCCGGTGCGTCCGGACAGCCGTGGCACGATCATGGCGCGGTCGGCGGACCCGGCCGAAAAGGCGGTGATCCAGCCGAACTACCTGTCGGACCCGGCGGATGGGCAGGTGATGCTGGCGGGGATGCGCTTCACCCGCGAAATCTTCGCCGCCCCCGCGATCGCAAGGCACAGCGTGGTCGAGACCGCGCCGGGCCCGAACCTGCGCACCGATGACGAGCTGCTGGACTATGCGCGTCAGGCCGGCACGACGATCTATCATCCGGTCGGTACCTGCCGGATGGGCGACGGGCCGTCGGCGGTCGTCGATTCGCGGCTGCGGGTGCACGGGATCGACGGGCTGCGGGTGATCGATGCGTCGGTGATGCCGACCCTGACCACCGGCAATACGAATGCCCCGACGATCATGATCGGCGAGAAAGGTGCCGCGATGATCCGCGAGGACGCCCGGGGCTAGCGCGCCTTCCGGCTGACCGTAAACGGTCAGCGCGCGCTATCGCTGCCACGATTCCGCTCAGCGTGATCATGCGCTAGCGGCGGCCGCCCCGCACGGTGGCCGGCGCGGGCCGGCCATCGGCGGAACCTGCTATGCCTTCTCCTGCACATGCGCTTCCAGGAACCACAGCGCCTTGTCCAGCCCGCGTGATACCCCGGTCAGGATGTCCGCCGTGTCGGCATCGCCGGCCTCCGCGGCCTGGTCGATCCCTTCGCGCACCGCGTTGGCCACGCCCGCGTACCGGTCGATCAGCGCCAGGATATGGTCCCGCGTCGTGTAGATATCGGTCGGATACGGCGCCACGCGCGACGCCTTCGCCACCGCCTGCGTCGTCCCCATCGCCGTCCCGCCCATCTGCACCACCCGCTCGGCCATCGTATCGACCGCGCCGTCGAGCTCGGTGCGGAAGCCGTCCAGCATCTCGTGCACGGCGATGAACTGCGGACCCTTCACGTTCCAGTGAGCCTGCTTGGTCAGCAGCGCCAGGTCGATGCCATCGGCCACGCATGCATTCAACAGGCCGATCGAAACCGCCTTGGCATTCGATTGCAGGTTGTTCTTGGTGGGGTGCATCCGCATCGCGCTCTCCTTCATGATTGGGAAGCTTGATGTAGGGCGCGCCGGCCGCGGGTTTAACCCCTGCGCCGCCGATCACGATTCCGCGGGCACCTGCCGCGTATGGGCGGCCTCGGCGATGTCGTCATGGCCGGGATCGACCGCCAGGTACCGTGCCGGCCGGCGCGCATCGCTCAGGAACGCGGTCGCGCGGGCCAGCACGGCGCGGTCGTCGTCGGACAGGCGCGCGGCTTCCCGCAGATGGTCGGTCCAGCTTTCCATCGACCAGATTTCCAGCCAGCCCTCGGGGTGGGCGACGTTCTCGTACAACTGCCAGAACTCGGCGCCGGCGCGCCCGCGCACACGCCGGACCTCCTGCATGATCGCCAGGAACCGGGCACGGTCGGCCGGGGGAACGATATAATGCATGGTCTCCATCACCCGCCCGCGCGCGCTGCGCAGCAGGGGCACCAGCTCGGCCGCCGCCGCCTCGGGTGCCGCGGCCGGCGGCACGGCGGGGATCGGCGGGGTGGGGGCCAGCGCCTCGATGCGGAAATACCGCGCCCCGACGGCCAGCACCGCACCGGTGCCGGCGGCGGCCAGCAGCGCCTGGGTCATGCCGATATGCGCGCCCAGCCAGCCCCAGCCGAACGACCCGACGGTCAGCGCGCCGTTCTGCGCCAGCTGATAGATCGACAGTGATCGCGCCCGTACCCAGGGCGGGCAGGCCAGCTGCGCGGCCGCCTGCATGGTGGCATAGGCCGCGGTCCAGCCCAGCCCGAACAGCAGCATCCCCACCGCCGCCGGCAGCCAGTGCGTCGACACCGCCAGGATCGTGGTGCCCGCGCAGGACAGCGCCGAACACAGGATGACGGTCTGCCCGCGGCTGAGGCGGGCGCGGACCAGGGGCAGCAGCATGCCGGAGGTGACGCCGCCGATGCCCATCATCCCCAGGATCAGCCCGTACATGCCGGCGCCCAGCCCAAGCTCTTGCCGCACGAACAGCGGCAGCATGGCCCAGGGCGCGGCGGCCGGGATCGAGTAGGCGATCGTGCGCACCATCGCCGCCCGCACCGCCGGATTGTGCCGCACGAAGCGGATGCCCGTGCGCATGGCGGACAGCAGATGCTCCCGCGGCATGCCGGTGAAGCGCTGGCTGCGCCGCCAGGCCAGCAGGGCGAGGATCACCGTGACGATCGACATGGCGTACAGCGAGAACGCCAGGCTGGACCCGCCCAGAACGATCAGGAAGCCGGCGATGGCCGGCCCGATCGCGCGCGTCAGGTTGAAGCCGATACCGTTCAACGCGATGGCCTGTACAAGGTCGTTGCGCGGCACCAGCTCGGGGACGATGGCGCTCCATGCCGGGGCGGTCAGCGCCGATCCGATGCCGATGGCGAAGGTCAGGAACAGCAGCCATGGCGCGGTCATCCACCCGGCCAGCATCAGCCCGGCCAGGGTGCAGGCGGCCAGGAAGGTCCAGACCTGGGTGCCGATCAGGAACAGCCGGCGGTCGGTGATGTCGGCCAGCGCGCCGCCGGGCAGGGCCAGCAGGAACACCGGCATGATGGTGGCGGCCTGCACCATCGACACCATCAGCGGGTCCGGTGCCAGCGACGTCATCAGCCACCCCGCGCCGGTGTTCTGCAGCCAGGTGCCAAGCCAGGCGACGACGCTGGCCAGCCACAGCATGCGGAAGACGCCGTTGCGCAGCGGCACCAGCGCGGCGGGCGGGGTCATGCCGCCACCATGCGGAAGTGTCCGGCCAGGTGGCTGAGGGGGGAGGGGACCATGATGCTCCGGCGTTTCACACACCCGCGCGGCTTTTCCATGGCGGGACACCTGACGCATATAGGGGTGGTGCGGCCCGGGATGCCACCGGGACGAGCGAGGAAAGTGACCGGCGATGAGAGTCTTCTGGAACGATGTGCAGCTTGGGCACATGCCGCGCTTCTTCCTGGTGCGCGGGCAGGTGCGCGCGAATTTCGAGGTGCCGGCGCGGGCGGAATCGCTGCTGGCGGCCTGCCGGGCGATGCGGCTGCCCATCGAGACGCCGCCTTTGGTCGACCCGTCCGCCCTGGCGGCGGTGCACGATCCCGGCTTCATCGCTTTCCTGCGCGATGGGTTCGCGGCATGGGCGGCCTTGCCGGACCGGGGGGAGGAGATGGTGGCCAACGCCCACCCGTCGCCCGAGGCGCTGGTGCAGGCGTCTCGCCCGCCCGCGCATGTGATCGGGCAGCTGGGCTGGTACACCGCCGATGCGGCCTGCCCGATCGGGGCGGGCACCTGGCCGGCGGTGCTGGCCGCGGCGTCCTGCGCGCTGGCGGCGGCGGACGAGGCGGCGGCGGGGCGGTCGTCCTATGCCCTGGTGCGCCCGCCGGGGCACCATGCGTATCGCGCGCGGGCCGGGGGGCATTGCTATGTGAACAACGCGGCCCTGGCGGCCGAGCGGTTGCGTGCGCGCGGGGCGAGGCGGGTGGCGGTGCTGGATATCGACAGCCATCACGGCAATGGCACGCAGGGGATTTTCTGGGATCGCGCGGATGTGCTGTTCGCCTCGGTGCATGGCGATCCGGCGGGCTACTATCCGTGGTTCGTCGGCCGCGCGGATGAGCGGGGTGGCGGTGCCGGCGAGGGGGCGAATGTGAACCTGCCGCTGGCGCTGGGCACCGATGACGCGGGCTGGCTGGGCGCGATCGAGGCGGGGCTGGCGGCGATTCGTGGGTTCGAGGCGGATGCGCTGGTGGTCAGCCTGGGGTTCGATGCGTCGAAGGATGAACCGCTGAACGCGCTGTCGGTGACGGCGGACGGGTTTGCCCGCGCGGGCGCGGCGATCGGTGGGCTGCGGCTGCCGACGGCGATCGTGCAGGAGGGCGGGTACGCGGTCGGGGAACTGGGCCGGTTGCTGGGGCGGTTCCTGGATGGGTTCGGCGGCGGGTGAGACAATTCGTTTCAAGGTCAATCAAGTCAAGAAAATCGGGCGCGCCTCGGTGAATAGTTGTTCTCGGATGAAAATATAATGGCGGCTGGCGGAAATCCTTGCGTTCCGCACGCCCTTGCGCGCAAGCTGCGGGCGTCGACAACGCGGGAAGCGATCCCGCCCTGCGTCACGTGGACGACCCCGATGGGATCGTGACCCGCCCTGCACCGGAAGGAGCAAGGATATGACGGTCGCGGCCATTCTCCGGCACAAGGGCACACAGGTTACCTCGGTCGAGGCGACGGCCACCGTCGCGCAGATTGCCGAAATCATGGGGGAACACCGCATCGGCGCGGTCCTGGTGATGGATCGCGCGGACCAGATGCTGGGTATCGTCAGCGAACGCGACGTCATCTGCGCGCTGGCGTCGAACGGCGCCAACGCCCTGGCGATGACGGCTGGCCAGCTGATGACCCGCGCCTTGCAGGTCGTGCATCCCCAGACCACGGTCGCGCAGGCGATGCAGATGATGACCGACGGGCGCTTCCGCCACATCCCGGTCATGGATAACGGCCGGCTGGCCGGTCTGATCAGTATCGGAGACGTGGTGAAGGCCCGGATCATGCAGCAGGAAACCGAGGTCGACAGCCTGAAGGCCTATGTCGCCGGGTCCGCCTGAGCCCGATCCGGGCCGGTCAACCGGTCAGTAGCGCATGCCCGGTGTCGGGACGAAGCCCGGCACCTGGTTGCCGCGCGAATACATGCATTGCGAGAACGCCACGTCGTAGCGCTGCTGGATCGACATGTTCGCGTTGTCGGACGTGACGGCCCCGATGCCGGCGCCACCCAACGCCCCCGACGCCGCGCCGATGCCCGCCCCGCGGCCACCACCGATCGCTGCGCCCAGACCAGCGCCCAGCGCGGTGGTCAGCACCGCGCCACCGACGGCGCGCATGTTGGCATTCTCGGCCTGGCCATGAACCTGGCTCTCGGCGAACTGCTTGCACATCGCCTGGTCGGCCATGAACACGTCGAACGGCTTGCCTGGCGCCGGCATCACCGCCACGGTCGGCCCGGGCGGTGTCTGCGCGCAGGCGGACAGCAGAAAGACCGAGCCCAGGACAGCGGCAGGCACCTTGAACATTCGCATCATGCGTTTCCCTATCGTGGCTGCGTGGCGGACTGTTCCCGCCACGGCCCATTGCAAGTTGGCACGTTCGGATAATAGCCGCTCGGATTGTCGCACCAATACACAAATTGAGCGGCTGGCATGCCATATGTTACACCAGCCGGCGGCAGAGGCATCACCACCGCGGGCGCGACCTGTACCGGCGGGCTGATCGGGGGCGGCCTGATCGGGATCGTCGGCGCAATCACGATCGATGGGCCCCACACGCCGGCGACCGGGCCGGGATAGGGCCGGCCCCAGCCACCATAGCCACCGCAACAGCCAGGCGCGCCACCGCAGCAGCCGCCACCGCCGCCGCGCTGTGCCTGCGCGACACCCAGGCAGATCATGCAGGCAATGATCAACAGGCAGGTTGCCATCCATAGGCGCATCGATCACGCTCCCGCGGTGCGGGACCGATCGTGACGCGAACCGGTTAAGCGCCGGTAAACACCGCCGGCGAAATCGCGGAAGCGAAACATTCCGTAGCGATAAAAAACGGACGATATCGCCATCAGAACGTATGAACCACGGGTGTCCATCGAACCCCACAGCGCGCGGAGCATCCCCCGATGTCCTATCTCCCCCGCCTTACGCTCGCCATGCTTGGCGTCGCCGCGGCCGGCGCGATGCCGGCACAGGCCACGATCCTGACGCGCAGCTTCACCGTCACCGCCAGCGGCTTCGACGTCAGCCCGCCCGTCGATCCGGTGACCCTGTCGTTCACGCTGACCTGGGACAACAGCATCTCCCAGGTCAACCAGACCGCCGGCATCACCCTCGACAGCCTCAACATCCCGCTCGGCTCGGCGTTGGCCTTCCAATACACGACAGGGGCCGATTTCCTGACGGTCGGCGGCATTTCGGCGGGTGTGTCCGCGATGACCCCGGGCGAGGACGACCTCGTGTTCTCGATCGTCAACGTATCGGGTCCGGCGCCGGCGCTGACGAACGCGCTGTATATCCTGGCGCCCGGTTTCCCGTTCCACCAGACATTCACCGGCACCGTGACGGTGTCCGACGTGGCGGAACCCGCGACGGCCACGCTGTTCGGCGTCGGCCTCCTCGGCCTGCGCCTGGTCCGCCGTCGCAGGACCGGCTGAACCGGCCCCGTCCGGCCCGTCTACAGCATGCGCTGCAGGATCAGCTTCTGCACATCCGACGTGCCCTCATAGATCTGGCACACGCGCACGTCGCGATAGATGCGCTCCACCGGATAGTCCGCCAGGAAACCATACCCGCCCAGGGTCTGGATCGACGCGGTGCACACCGCCTCGGCGGCTTCCGAGGCGAACAGCTTGGCCATGCAGGCGGCCTCCAGCGCGGGCTGGCCCTCGGCCTTCAGGCGCGCGGCATACAGCGTCAGCTGGCGTGCCGCTTCCAGCCGGGTCTTGGCATCGGCTAGGCGGAAGCCCACCGCCTGGAAGTCGATGATCGCGCCGCCGAAGGCCTTGCGCTCCTTGGCATAGTTGACCGCGTATTCCAGCGCGGCGCGCGCCATCCCGACGCTCTGCGCGGCGATGCCGATGCGCCCGCTTTCCAGCGTGGACAGCGCGATCCTGTAGCCCTCGCCCTCGGCGCCGATGCGCTGGTCCTCGGGGATCTCCACATCCTCGAACGTCAGCGCGCAGGTGTCGGACGCCTTCTGGCCCAGCTTCTCCTCGGTGCGCGCCACCGAAAACCCGGGGTGCGACTTGTCGATCACGAACGCCGACAGCCCGCGCTTGCCGGCCGACGGATCGGTGACGGCAAAAAATACGATGCTGCCCGGATGGGTGGCGTTGCTGATGAACTGCTTGGCGCCGTTGACGATGTACTTGTCGCCCTTCTTCACCGCCCGCGTGCGCAGGTTCGACGCATCCGATCCCGCCTGCGGCTCGGTCAATCCGAACGACCCGACATGCTCCGCGGTCGCCAGCTTGCGCAGCCAGCGATCCTTCTGCGCGTCGGTGCCGAAATTGTTGATCACGATACAGGTCGGCGAGTTGTGCACCGACACCATGGTCGACACCGAACCGTCGCCGGCGGCGATCTCCTCCAGCAGCAGGGCATAGGTGACCGGGTCGATCTCCGACCCGTCCCATTCCGCCGGCGTGGTGGCGCCGAACACGCCGAGATCGCCCAGTTCGCGGATGACCTCCGGCTCGATCCGGCCCGCCTTCTCGCGCGCGGCGGCGTGCGGGGCCAGCCGTTCCTGCGAGAACTTGCGGATCATGTCGATGATCAGCGTATCGCCGGTGGGGGAAATGCTGTCTGGCATGGGTGTCTGGCCTCAGGACGCGGGGCCTTCCTGTAGCACACAAGCACCGGTTGGGGAGACACCGCGATGTGCCTGTGCCAGTGTTTCCCCCAATAAGACGGGAGGAAGCACAATGCGTCGTATCCTGGCGACCCTTCTGGGCGCGCTGGCGTTGGCCGGGCCGGCCCGCGCCGAGGTGAACGAGGTGCGCATCGCGCAGCAGACCTCGGTCGCCTTCCTGCAGTTCAACGTGATGAAGCATCGCGGCCTGCTGCCCCGGCACGCGGCCGCGCTCGGACTGCCCGAGGTCAATGTCGTGTTCGCCACCTTCAACGGGCCCGACGCGATGAACGACGCGCTGCTGTCGGGGGCGATCGACATCGTCTCGGGCGGCCCACCCGGGCTGATCGTGGTGTGGGGCAAGACCTACGGCACCGCGCAGGAGGTGAAGGGCGTCGGCGGGCTGTCGCGGCTGCCGTGGAAGCTCAACTCCCGCAATCCCGCGGTGCGCCACCTGCGCGACTTCACCGCCGCCGACCGCATCGCGATGCCGGCGGTGAAGGTCTCGGCGCAGGCGGTGCTGCTGCAGATGGCGGCGGCGAAGGAATGGGGCGATGCGCAGTATGACAGGCTGGATTCCCTGACCGTGTCGATGGCGCCGTCCGAGGCCACGATCGGGCTGCTGTCCGGCGGCGCGAACTTCAACGCCGCCTTCACCATCCCGCCGTTCCAGGACATGCAGCTGAAGGACCCGGCGGTGCACACGGTGCTGGATTCGTCCGACCTGATCGGCCGTTCCACGGCCAGCTACGCCTGGACCACGCGGAAGTTCCACGACGCCAACCCCAAGGTCTACCTGGCTTTGGTGAATGCCATGAAGGAGGCATCGGACTTCATCACCGCCAACCCGCGCGAGGCCGCCGCCTATTTCGTCGCGGACACCCGCGCGAAGGTGGACCTGGAGGAGGTCGCGGCGATCGTGTCGGATCCGCGGAACGGGTATTCGGTCACGCCGCTGGCCGCGGCG
>CAYZKM010000039.1:0-16998 GCA_964478525.1 uncultured Bifidobacterium sp. | reverse complement strand
CCTTGCGGATCATCGCATAGGTCGGCGGATCCTCGGCCGGCACCGACGCCAGATCCATCTCCAGGCCCCGATGCCCTCTCAACAGATCGAACGCTCGGCGCATGCAGCCGAGCATGCCCGGGCCGAGGATGTCGACTTTCATGAAGCGGAGTGTGTCGATGTCGTCCTTGTCCCACTCGATGACCTGGCGGTTCGCCATGGCGGCGGGCTCGATCGGTACAAGCGCGTCCAGCCGGTCCTCGATCAGGACGAAGCCGCCCGGGGGCTGCGACAGATGGCGCGGAAAGCCGACCAGGGCGCGCGTCAGCTCGATGGTCAGGCGCAGGCGGCGGTCGTGCGGGTTCAGGTTCAGTTCGGCGATACGGTCATCGGTGATCTCCTCCTCGCCCCAATGGGATATCTGCGACGCGAGCGCGGCGGTCACATCCTCGGTCAGTCCCATCGCCTTGCCGGCATCGCGCACCGCGCCCCGCCCGCGATAGCGGATGACGGTGGCGCATAGCGCGGCGCGATGGCGGCCATAGGTGTCGTAGACCCATTGGATCACCTCCTCCCGCCGTTCATGCTCGAAATCGACGTCGATGTCGGGGGGTTCCTTGCGTTCGGCGCTGACGAAACGCTCGAACAGCAGGCCGCTGCGCGTGGGATCGATCGAGGTGATGCCCAGCACGTAGCAGACCGCCGAGTTGGCGGCCGATCCGCGGCCCTGGCACAGGATGCCGCGCGATCGGGCGAAGCGGACGATGCTGTCCACCGTCAGGAAATAGGGCGCGTAGGACAGTGTCTCGATCAGCTGCAATTCGTGGCGCAGCTGCGCGGTGACGTCGGCGGGTATGTTGCCTTTGTAACGATCTTCGGCGCCGGCCCAGGTCATGCGTTCCAGGGTCTGCTGCGCGGTCAGGCCGGGGGTGCTGACCTCGTGCGGGTACTGGTAGCTGAGCTGGTCCAGCGAGAAGGCGCAGCGTTCCGCGATGGCGCGCGTGCGGGCCAGCGCGTCGGGGTGGCGGGCGAACAGGCGGGCCATCTCGGCCGGGGCCTGCAGGTGGCGGTCGACGCTGCGTTCGCGCCGGAAGCCGGCCGCGTCGATGGTGCAGCCTTCGCGGATGCAGGTCAGCACGTCCTGCAGGATGCGCCGGTCCGGCACGTGGTACAGCACGTCATTGGTGACGACGGTGGCGACATGGGCGGCGCGTGCCATATCCTCGATCGTCTGCAGGCGGACGGCGTCGTTGGGGCGGCGGTGCAGGGTCAGCGCGGCGTGGGCGCGATCGTCGAAGATCGCGTGCAGGCGCTGCAGGTTTTCCGGCGTGATGGCCGCGCACAGGATGGCGAGCAGGCCGTCGGCATGAGAGGACAGGTCGTGCCAGTGCAGTTCGCAGGCGCCCTTGCCGGCGCGCGCCTTGCCCAGGGTCAGCAGGCGGCACAGGCGGGACCATGCGGCGCGGTCGACGGGATAGACCAGGACCGAGGCGCCGTCGGCCAGGTCCAGCCGGCAGCCGGGGATCAGGCGGATGCCGGCTTCCTTGGCGCGCTGGTGGGCGCGGACGATGCCGGCGAGGGAATTGCGGTCGGTGATGCCCAGCGCGTCGATGCCCAGGACGGCGGCGCGGGCGAACAGTTCCTCGATATGGGATGCGCCGCGGAGGAAGGAGAAGTTGGTTGTGACCTGCAGTTCGGCGTAGCGAATGTTCATGATATGTTCTGTATAACCGACACGAAAAAGGCGAGCAACCGGGATTGCCCGCCTTGGTCGGGGAAGCGGGTATCGGCGGTCAGAAGGTGAAGCGCACGCCCAGCATCGGTCCGCCCATGCCCAGGCGCTGGATCGGGCGGTCATCGGTGGTCTGGAACTGGAGGTAGCGATAGGTCAGCGACAGGTCGCCCCAGCTGAAGCCGTAGCCGAGGCCGGTCATGACCTGCCAGGTGAAGCTGGCGGGGGCGGCGCCGATATCGCCGTAGAACGGGACGTAGAACGCGCTGTCGCCGATGCGGATGCGGCCCTTGATCCCGACAATTCCGTCCATCAGCGTGGTGCTGCGAGAGACCGATCCGCTGCGGCCCAGCGGGCCGATGCTGATGTTCCAGTTCAGTGTCGAGGACATGGACATGAAGCGGAAGCCGACCAGGGCATCCAGCTGGATCGGGTCTTCCCGCAGCAGCGCATAGCCGCCGCCGGCGGTCCAGATCACGCTTTGCCCGTTCATCTGGGTGCCGGAATCGGACACGGGGATGCTGCCGATACGGGGCAGGTTCACTGATGTCACCTTGGCGGAGGTGCCGTGCATGTTGAGGTAGATGAGATCGGTCGCGATCAGGAAATTGTCTTTCCGCGCCTCTGCGGACAGCATGGCGGCGAAGCGCAGGTCCTTCAGGTAGCTGTCGGGTCCGACCGTGGCGCTGAGGCCGCGGACGCCGAATTCCGGCGTGTCGAAACGGGCATTGCCCGAGACATGGGGCAGCCAGAGATACGGGGTGATGGAAAAGGTCCATCCGCCATGGTCGGCCGATGTCTGTGACGTGGGTGCCTGGACGATGGGTGCCTGTGATGCCGCCGGCGCCGGTGTCACAGGTGCCGGTGTCACAGGTGCCGGTGTCACAGGTGACGTTTGGGCGGCGGCGGGGCTGGTGGTTGCCACGGAAACGGCAATCATGAGGGCGCCGGACATGGTCGCATGAAGGGTCGCATGAAGGACGGTGCGAAGCATAATGCCTTGTGTCTCAATTGGTTACGACCACCCGTGTATCACTTCCGTCCCTCCGGATCAATAGTATCGGGCTGTGGTGGTCTGTTCATTTTGCTGACGAATGTCGTACAAATGAATTTCCACGCCGCGCGCCACGCTCCGGAATGCAAAAACCCCCTGCCCTCCTTGCGGATATGCGTGACAGAAATCGCATTGTTTTCTTGTATCCGGGATGGCTTGGCTGGATAACGGCGCGGCGGACACAAGGATGTTGTCGGGTTCGTGCCGTTTGTATCCGGGAGATGATTGCATGATGAATTTCAGACGCTGGCGCCGGTCGAGCGCGATGGCGATGGCATTGGTGACCGCCCTGCTCGCCGACGGGGCGCAGGCCTGCACCTCGTTCCTCATCGGCGCCGCGGATGGCGGCAAGGTCTATGGCCGGACGCTGGAATTCGGCATGGCACTGGAATCGCAGCTGACCATCGTGCCGCGCAAGCTGGCCCTGGCCGGCACCGGTCCCGATGCCAAGGCCGGCACCGGGCTGCACTGGACTTCGCGCTATGGCGCGGCAGGCGCGAACGGGCTGGGACTGCCGATCCTGGTCGATGGCGTCAACGAGGCCGGCCTGGCCGGCGGGCTGCTGTTTCATCCGAACTATGCCGTCTTCCAGGACGTGAAGCCCGATGAGGCGTCCAACTCCATCGCCTCCTATGAAATGCTGCTGTATGTGCTGACCAGCTTCGCCACGGTGGCGGAAGCCAAGGCCGGCATCGCGAAGATCAAGGTGAACCGCGCGCCGCAGGCGGCGTTCGGCATGCCGGTGCCGGTGCACATGACACTGCACGACACGACGGGCGCCAGCATCGTGGTCGAATACATCGACGGCCAGCTGCAGATTCATGACAATCCGACAACGGTCATGACGAATGCCCCGACATTCGACTGGCATGTCACGAACCTGAACAACTACCTCAACCTGTCGCTGACCGATCCCGCGCCCCGCAAGATCGGCACCACCCAGCTCTCCCCCCCCAGCACCGGCACCGGCCTGCTCGGCCTGCCCGGCGACATGTCGTCGCCGTCGCGCTTCGTGCGCGCCTTCGTCTATTCGCGCGCCGCGCCGGTCGCCAAAACCAGCGAGGAAGCGGTGGGCACCGCCTTCCACCTGCTGAACAATTTCGACATCCCGCCCGGCACCATCCGCACCGAGGCCGGGGGCAAGACCGGCGGCGGCGTCGCCGGGTTCGAAACCACCGAATGGATGTCGGTGTCCGACCTGAAGGCCCGCCGCTTCTACCTGCGCACCTATGGCGATTTCCAGTCGCGCATGATCGACCTGACGAAGGCGGACCTCGATGCCAAGGCGATCCGCTTCATCCCGCTGAATCAGGCGAGCCCCCCGCTGGATCTGTCACGCTGACCACCACGACGGATCCGCCCGCCGCCGGGCGGATCCGTCGGGGCGGCCTGCGGCCTCAAGCGACCATGCTTGTTTGGTCGCATGATTCACGCTTTCCGGCCTGCGGCCCCAAACGATCATGCTAGAAAAAACCATGCAGGAACCAGCGCATGTCGCCGGTGACCATGTCGCTGCCGTCGCCGCGGCGGAACAGCCAGAACCGGCGGCCCTCCTCGTCCTCCACCCGGAAATAGTCGCGGACGGACCGGATCTCTCCGTCGCGCTTCCACCATTCCCCGGCGATGCGTTCGGGTCCGTCGGCGAGGCGCACGCGATGGCGTACCCGCCGCCAGGTGAACGCCACCGGCGGATGATCGGGCAGCAGGGCCATCGCCTCCACCGGCTGCGGCGGGTCCAGCAGGCGGACCGGGCGTGGCCAGTCCGCGGGCCATCCGCTCGTCTGCGGGCGTGGCGCCAGCGGCGGCTGGCGGCGGACTGAACGTTCTGGCACGTCGCTCTCCACCGCCTCGGCCCGATAGACGCATCCGGCGCCCAGCCGGTTCGCCAGCCGATCGACCAGAGGCGCGATGTCGCCGTCGTGACCGTCGGCCTCGGTCAGGCGCGCCACCGCCTGCGCATGCGCCAGCCGGTCGGCATGGGGCACGACCAGGTGCATCGCCTCCACCCCCAGGCCGGGATCGATCCGATCCAGCCTCTCGTCCAGCATGCGCGCGATGTGGCGCGGATCGCGCGACGGGCGGGCGGTGCCGACGCGTATGACCGGGACCGCGCCATCCACGCGCTGGAACAGCAGGTCCAGGCGGCGGGCGCCCAGGCCGGCATGTTCCAGCGCGACGCAGACACTGTGGACCAGCTGGCCGATGACGCCGGCAAAGGCCTCGGGCGTCGTCAGCGGTTCGGCGAAGACCAGGCGCGCCTGCGGCAGGGCGTGCGGCACCAGGGGTACGATCGGTTCGAACACCGTGCCCATCGCCTGGTCCAGCCGGGTGGCCAGCAGCGCGCCGAAGCGGCGGACCAGCGGCGCGCGCGGCGTGGCGGCAAGCCGGCCGATCCGGGTGAAACCCAGCAGGCGCAACCCCTCGACGGTGGCGTCCGGCAGGCGCAGCGCCTCGATCGGCAATGCCGCCAGGGCGGCGGCGGCACCGCCGGGGGGCATGATGGCCGCCTCGTGCGGGCCGAACCGCGCCGCCGCCCAGGCCGCGCCCGGGGTGTCGGCGATGGCGGCGCGGGCGGCGATGCCCTGCCCGGCCAGACGGCCCAGCAGGTCCCGCAGCAGCCGGGTCTCGCCGCCGAACAGATGCGCGCAGCCGGTGACGTCGATCCAGATCCCCCCTGGCCAAATCCCCTCTGGCGGATCGGCCGCCACCAGCGGGGCATAGCGCAGACACCAGCCGGCCAGGCGCCGCAGCGCCGCGGCATCGTCCGCCGGCGCCGCGGGGCAGACCGCCAGCCCCGGCACCATTGCCTGTGCCTGCGCCAGGGTCATGCCCGCATGCAGCCCGCACCCCGCCGCCGCCGCATCCGTCGCCGCCAGCACCAGCCGCCGCCCGTCATGGACCGACGTGACCAGCGGCACGCCGTCAGACGGAGCGTCGCCATGCCGCCGCAGCCGATCCGTCGCGAAGGTCGGCAACCAGAGCGAGACAACCCGACGCATCACAGGCCTCCACGATCCACGATCCCGGCTCTCCGCCCCGGCAGCGCACCAGGTCCAGCCGCCAATGCGCCCGTCCCAGGCCGGGAGTCGTGGGGGCATGCGTCAGTACCGGCGGCGAGGGCAGGGACGCCACGCGCCAGCGCGTCATCGCCGCGGTCGGTTCGGCCAGCGCCGGATCGTCGAAACCCTGGCTGCGGCGCAGCGCGACCGCCAGGGTTCCGGTCTGCTCCGCCGCCAGCTGCAGCCGGCGAGAGGCGGCCAGGGTCAGCCGGCCCGCGATCTCTCCGACCACCGCGGCCAGGCCGCCATGGCGCAACCCTTCTTCCATCGCCGCCAGCACATCCCTGCCGGCCTCGGCGAAGATCACCCGATCGGGCGACAGCCCAGCACCGGCCAGGCCGGGCGCGAACAGATCGGCCTGGCGCAGCACCCACAGTACTGGGCCAGGCAGGCGGGCGAGCAGCCCGGCGACGAACAGCGTCGCGGCGGCGGCGTGTTCGGTGTCGGGGCCGGCGCCCCTCGCCTCGTGCAGCGCCCCCCGCACCAGCCCACCCCCCGGCACGGCCTGGTCGATCGCCGCCACCCCGAGCGGTGCCACGGCACCGGGTTCGGCTGGGCCGCCACGCTCGATCCGCGCGATCTTCCGGCGCAGCTCGCGCAGCAGGACGGCATGCGCCGAGCTGGAGGCCGAACCGGGAGAGGATGAGAACATAATATGAACATTAGCGGCGCCGCGAACCGCGAGTCGAGTCGGGAATCCAGCTCAGCCGAACCGGCGACGCCCTGCCAGGGCCAGCCCCGCACCGATCGCCGCGACCACCGCCGTCAGCGGCCCGAACCCGGAGAAGCCGACGCCGGCGATCATCCACCCGCCCAGCGACGCCGCCCCCAGCCAGCCCAGGCTGGAGCAGGTGACGTTCAGCCCCATCACCGTGCCGCGCACATGCTCGGGCACATCGCCCAGCGAGGCCATCAGCGAGGGACGGGCGATCGCGTTGAAGAAGACATAGACGAAGCCCAGCCCCACCGCCTCGGCCAGGCCGGCATGCCAGCCGAACAGCACCAGCGCCGCCGCGCCCGAGGCCAGCATGGTCACCGCGAAGATGCCCAGGCGGTGGGTGAAACGGTCGGCCATCTGTCCGCCCAGGATGGTGCCCAGGATGTTGCCGGTGGCGAAGACCGCCAGCGGCACCGCCACCTGTCCCACCGTCAGGCTGAACGTCGATTGCAGGAAGGTGGCGAAATACACCGCGACCAGGCCGTAGCAGATCCTCTCGGCCACCCCCATGCTGAGCAGCCGCAGCACCGGACCCGACAAGGCAGCCCGCATCGACGGCACGCGGGTGCCGGCACGAGAGGCGCCACCGGCGGTGCCGCCGGTGGTGGCCGCCAGCCCCAGCGCGCTGATCACCGCCAGCACCGAGACGCACAGATTGACCCCGCGCCAGCCGATGCCGGCGCCGATCCAGGCCGCCAGCGGCACGCCCACCAGCAGCGTCATCGACTGCCCGCTCATGACCCACCCCAGCGCCCGCCCCTGCTGCCCGGCGGCGACGCGGCGGGAGACCTCGGCGAAGACCACCCCCGTATAGGCGCCGCAGCACCCGCCGGCGGCGGCGGACCAGGCGGCCAGCGCGGCCAGGCTGCCGGATGTGGCGATGCCGGCGGTGGCGCCGGCCAGGGCGAGGGGGCCGGCGATCAGGAACGGACGGCGGCCCCAGCGGTCGGACCAGGCGCCCGCCACCATCGAGGCCAGGCCCCAGGCGACCGAGGTCAGGGCCACCATGTTGGCGACCAGCGGCACGGTGCTGGACAGGTCGCGCGCGATATCGAGCAGGAACGGCGCGCGCATGGTGCCGCTGGCCGCGGCGGTGAACATGCCCAGCGCCGCGGCGGCGATCAGGGCCCAGGGCATGTGTCGGGTCACGCGGCCCGGCGCTGAAGGCGAGGATGACACACGGGCCGCCGCTTTCTTGTTGAAACCATTCGCAAGGGCAGGGGCGTTATACCAACCGGGCCGGCGGTGATAGGGGTGGGACGGCATGGCCGGCCTTCGCGCGGCCTGCCAAGAACCGGGGAGAGGTGCGCGTGACCATGAACCGACTGATACGCCTGTGCGCGGGCATCCTGCTGATCGGCGCGATCACGCTGTCGGCGTGCCAGGCCCAGGGCACCGCGCCCGCGCCGCCACATCCGGCACCCAGGATAAAGGTGGTTCTGTATGTCAGCCCACCCTTCGTCACCCCCACCGCGACCGGCTTCACCGGCCTGGCCGTCGAATTATGGGAGAGCGTGGCCGAAAAACTGGCGCTGGAATACGAATACCGGGTGATCCCGACCGTGACCGAGCTGTTGCAGGCGCTGATGACGGGCGAGGCCGATATCGCCGTCACCAACCTGACGATCACCCATGACCGCCTGCGCCATATCGACTTCACACAGCCCTGGTTCGATTCCGGCCTGCGGATCATGATCAACGAGAACCGCGCCACCGGGTTTCGCGACCTGGCCGCGCGCCTGACCGATGCCGGCCATGTGCGGGTCTATCTGTGGATCGGCCTCGCCATCCTGGGTGCGACGCTGGCGCTGACCGTGGTCGACCGCATCTACGACCCGGACTTCACGCGGAACTGGCCGGCCGGGATGGCCAACAGCTTCTATCACGTGATCTCGGTCGTGACGTCGGGCCGCGCCCCGCACAAGGAGCTGTGGGGTGCGTTCGGGCGCGTCGTGGCCGCCATATGGATGCTGGTCGGCGTCGCGGTCGTGGCCTATTTCACGTCATCCATCACCAGCATCATGACGACCAACTCGCTGCGCGCGCAGATCAACGGCCTCGCCGACCTGCCGGGCCGCGTCGTCGGCACGCTGTCCGGTACCGCGTCGGAATCCCATGCGCTGGACCTGGGGCTGACGACCGAGTCGTTCCGCGCGCTGGACGGTGCCGTGGCGGCGCTGGTGTCCGGGCGGGTGGCCGCGATCATCGGCGATGCCCCGACGCTGGAATACTATGACCAGACCCATCCGGCGCTGCCGATCACCGAGGTCGGTCCGCTGTTCCATCCCGAGAAATACGGATTCGGCCTGCCGATCGGGCATCCGCTGTCGCGCCAGATCAGCCAGCAGGTGGTGGCCGCGCATGAAAGCGGCAGCATCGAACGGCTGCGGCGGAAGTATTTCGGTGTGACGCAGTGATCCCCGGCCCGGTCAGCCGGGCCCCAGCAGCATGACCAGCTTGTAGTCGGGGCGGGCGGCGGGGCGCAGCGTCAGCTGCTGGTAGCGCAGCCGGCCATCGGTCGGGTGGTTGAAGGCGCGGGTCCCGCCCTCGCGGTCCAGGACGTTGTGCTCGTTCCAGTATCGCACGAAGGCGGGGCTGCCCGCCTGCAGGTCCCGGATCAGCGCCGCCATTTCCGGATCGGCCGGCGCCCGCCCGGTATCGGCGCGGAACTCCCCCAGCAGGCGGCGGGCGCGGTCGTCCCAGTCATCGATGAAATCCCGCGCCGTCGGGTCCAGGAACACATAGCGCAGCAGGTTGGGGTCGGCCCCGCCGAGCCAGGTGGCGAACAGGTGGCGGGCGGGGCGGTTCCAGCCGCGGGCGTGCCACAGCCGGTCCAGCACATAGGCCGGGGTGGTGATCGCCTCCAGTGCCGCCAGCAGCGCGGGCGGCAATGGCTCGACGCCGTTGCGGGCCGGTTCGGCGGGGTCGCGCTTGCGGGCCAGGTCGAACAGATAGGCGCGTTCGGCGGGCACGAGCCGCAGCGTCTCGGCCAGGCGGGCGAGTGCGCCCGGAGAGACCGAGACGTCGCGCCCCTGCTCGATCCAGGTGTACCAGGTCGGGCTGAGGCCGCAGAGCTGCGCCACTTCCTCGCGCCGCAGCCCGGGCGTGCGGCGGCGGGTCGATCCGGGCTTGAGGCCCGCGGTGTCCGGAGGCAGGCGCTCGCGGTGTGCGCGCAGGAATATGCCGAGGAGGCGGCGCTGGTCGGTGGTCGGTGTCATGGTGGGATGATTTATACCATGATAGCCTGCCAACTTGTACCGGGTGCAAGGCGCGTCGAAGCTGCCGGACCACGCAATAACGCCAGGGATGCCGCCATGCCCGTCTGGATTCCGGTCGCGATGACCGCCGCGCTGTTCCAATGCTGGCGAACCGCGATGCAGCAGAAGCTGCGCGGCCTGCTGTCGGTGAACGGGGCGGGCTTCGTCCGCTATCTGTACGGGATGCCGGCGGCGGCGGTGCTGCTGGTCATCGCGCTGTCGATCACCGGCGCGGCGGTGCCGCAGCCCAATCTGCGCTTCTTCATATGGTGCGCGGCGGGCGGGCTGGGCCAGATCCTGGCGACCAACCTGCTGATCATGTCCTTCGGCTATCGCAACTTCGCGGTCGGAACCGCCTATTCCAAGACCGAGACGGTGCAGAGCGCGATCGTGGCGATGATCGTGCTGAACGAGATGCTGAAGCCGCTGGCCTGGGTCGGCATCGGCGTCGGCCTGGTGGGCGTGATGACGCTGTCGCTGGCGGGGCGGGGGCTGAACGCGCGGGAGCTGGCGAAGGCGACCGTGCAGCCCGCGGCGCTGTGCGGGCTGGGCTCGGGCCTGGTGTTCGGCTTCACCACGGTGTTCATCAAGCTGGCGAATCTGGCTCTGGACGGCGACAGCATGGTGGTGCGGGCGCTGTTCACGCTGGTGGTGACCAACACGCTGCAGATCCTGATGCAGGGCGCCTATCTGGTGTGGCGCGAACCGGCCGAGTTGAAGAAGACCTTCACCACCTGGCGCAGCTCGATGTGGGTGGGCACGCTGTCGGCCTGCGGGTCGGCCTGCTGGTTCACCGGCTTCGCCATCGCCGATGTGGCCCTGGTGCGCTCGGTTGGGCAGATCGAGATCGTGTTCACCCTGCTGTTCAGCCGCTTCTATCTGAAAGAGACGCTGAAGCCGGGCGATGTCGCCGGCCTGGCGCTGGTGGTGTTCGGCGTGCTGCTGATCATCGTGATGCACTGACCGCCATGCGCGCGGCGGCCATGGCAGCCCGACCGCCGGCCGGCGAATTGCTGCGCCGGATCGGGCGGCTGGCGGCGCCGACGACGCTGGTCGTCGCCCTGCAGGTCATCGGGCGGCTGGCGGAAACCTGGCTCGCCGCGCGCCAGGGCACCGCGGCACTCGCGGCCTGGGCCGTGATACTGCCGTTCGCGCTGCTGATGCAGATGGCCTCGGCCGGGGATGGGGCTGGGCGGGCATTTTCTGGGGGTGGCGCTGGGGATCACGGCCTATGGTGCGATCATAGCGTTGTCGGTGCGGCCTGGCGTGTGGTGCAAGCGGGGATAGGGGGCGATCGAAAATTACAACTATAGCGCGATTTTCTGCCACAATAGACACAATATGAAATCCCATTTGACAGGTAAGAGCCGGGTATTGATATAATTTGTAGACAGAATTGGATATTTACGTCATCGTATGGACGGTAGCGCCCTGGTTTCCAAGGGCGGTATGGCCCTGCAAGCCCGGCTTTCTCAAAATCCGGAGTCCCATCGCGATTGATTCGATCTTGGGGGGTCGATATCATTTTATCTACGCGTCCGTTTGGGCCGCGGCAGGGGGTACGCTCCATGGTCCGTCATACACAGGCTGCCCGGCAATGGCGCCCCACCGCGGCGCGCTTCGCGGGCGTGCTCGGCCTGGCCGCATCGCTGACGGCCGGCGCCGGCATCGGCGGCGCGCAGGCAAGCGCGGTGCTGACCTGGAACAATGAATTGCTGTCGGTGGTCCGGCAGACCTCGGCCTTGCTGGTCAACGGCCCGCCCGAGGTCGCACGCGAAATCGCGATCGTCGGCACCGCGATGTCGGACGCCGTGAACGCGGCCAACGGATCGCCCTATGCCTCGTACGCCTATACCGGCGGGTCGGTCGCCGGCGCCTCGGCCGAGGCCGCGGCATTGTCCGCCGGCTACACGGCGATGAAATCCATCTTCTCGAACCCGGTCTGGACCGGGACCGGCGGCAACGCCACGTTGATCAATACCGTGATCCTGCCCGAGATCGATGCCACGTACAACACCGCCCTGGCCGCCCTGGGATCGGGCGCGGCGGTCACCACGGGCCTCAATCTCGGTGTCGCGGCAGGCAACGCGATCATCGCCAAGCGCGCGGATGACGGGGCGATCGCCGCCATCATCAACGGCCTGACCCCGCAGGCGCCGCCCGGTTCGGGCACGGTGCCGGGCGTGTATGTGCCGCCCAGCGCGTCGGGCGGCCGGCCCGAGATGTACCCGACCTGGGGCACGGTGACGCCGTTCGCCATCACCCCGGAGCAGGCCACCACGGTCAAGCAGAACATCGCCGGCCCGCCGGCGCTGGCCTCGCAGGCCTATGCGCTGGCGCTGCTGGAAACGCAGTGCAACGGCGTGAACGCGGGCCATGCCCTGTCCGCCGCGACGCTGTCGGCGTGCTCGGCCGCGGGCTTCGCGGGTGCGACGGCGGACCAGACCAAGGCGGCGCTGTTCTGGAACGATCCCGGCGGCACCATCCAGCCGCCGGGCCACTGGCTGCAGATCGCCTCGACGCTCATGGGCAGCCAGAACCTCTCGCTGCTGGACCAGGCGCGCCTCACCTCGCTGGTCGGCATGGCGCTGAACGACGCCGGCATCTACGCCTGGGGTCAGAAATACCTGGACAATCTGTGGCGCCCGATCACCGCCATCCGGGCCTGCGATACGTCCGCCAACGACGGCACGGTCACCTGGAACCAGTATTTCACCACCTGCGATCCGACCTGGCAGTCAGAGATCGCGACCCCGCCACACCCGGATTACCTGGCCGGGCACCCGGCATTCAGCGCCGCCGCCGCCGCGGTGCTGGAAGGCTATTTCGGCGTCGACAACATCGACTTCTGCAGCGACTCCGACGCCTATGTGAACGGCTCGCTCGGCTTCGTCGACGCGATCACGATGTGCTTCTCCTCGATTTCCTCGGCGTCCAGTGGCGTGCTTGGCTCCACCTACAGCCGTGTCGCCGGCGGCATCCACACGCCGTTCGCCGTCGAAGACGCGCGGACGATGGGGGATGAGGTCGGAAAGCTCGTGCTGGGCAACTTCGACATCGCGCCGATCCCCGAACCCGCCGCCATCAGCATGCTGCTTCTGGGTGGCGCGGCACTGACCGGATTCGCACGCCGGACCCGCCGTGCGCTGCGCACTGTGCCCAATACACAATAAGTTGAAACAGCGAAGGGCAATGAAATCGACCGTCAGATTCTGATATCCGTCGTCAAATTCTTGAACCGCGGGTGCCCGGGCACAGGATGGAATTTAATTTGGGATATCACCCAATGGCCGGGAGACGGTGTGGCTTGACGGGCGACTGTCTCATTTAAACGTTGGCCCCGGCAACTTTTGCGCTGGCCTTTTGGCGTGGCTGCCGATTATTTACCCGAGGTCGGAATGCATGCCGACCAACAAGGGCGTCGTTGATGAAGTCTCCTGACAGCCGGAGTTCGGCCGAGCCGCCGAACCGCCGCGAAAGACGCGGCTGGTTCGGGCTGCGCGTGCATCACCTGCTGTTCCTGGCCTTCACCCTGGTGGCGGCGGTGCCGATTGCCGCCCTGGCCCTGTGGGAAGGCAACACGTCCTTCCAGAACGAGCTGGATTCGGTCCGCGAACGCCATCTGCTGGTCGCCCGCAACCTGACATCGACGCTGTCCCGCTATGTCCGCGACGTGAAGGCCGTGTTCTCGGTCGCGTTCGAAAGCGGTGCCGTGACCACGCCGGTGCAGGGCATGGACGATCTGCTGATCTCGCTGAACGTGCTGCATGTCTGCATCCTGGCACCCGACGGCACGGTCGAGACGTGGATGCAGGGCCTGCCGAACGAGATGGGGCATCGCGTCGACGGCAAGCTGCTGGCCGCGCTGAAGGCGCTGGTGCCCAGCGGGTCGGGTGAGCCGGCGATGTCGCAGTTGTACCGCCACCCGAACGGTCAGCCGGTGTTCTACCTGGTCAAGGCGCTGCCGGGCGGGCGGCTGGGCATCGGCATCGTGTCGACCAGCTATCTGGTATCGTTGCAGCAGCAGATTGCTTTCGGTGACAACGGGCATGCGGTGATCACCGACGCAAACGGGCAGGTGATCGCCCACCCGTTCAAGGACTGGACCGCGGCGTCACGCGACATCTCGGGCGTGCCGGTGGTGGCGGCGATGAAGCGGGGGGAGACCGGGGTGGGCCAGTTCTACTCCCCGGCCTTCAAGGGCAACATGATCGCCGGCTACTCGGTGGTGCCGGAAACCGGCTGGGGCGTGATGGTGCCGCAGCCGGTCGAGGAATTGCGCCGCCGCGCGAACCAGGTGGCCGAGATGGCGATGGTGATCGCCCTGGCGGCGTTTGCCAGCGCGGCGCTGCTGAGCTGGCTGATCGCGATCTATCTGGCGCGCCCGGTGCGCGCCGTGGCGACGACGGCCGAGGCGGTGCTGGCCGGCAACGAGGACGTCTCGGTGCCCAGCTTCCGCGGCTGGGTGCCGCGGGAAATCCGCCGCCTGGGCCAGGCGTTCAACACGATGCTGGAGGATTTGCGGCGCAAGGCGGCCGAGACCCGGCACGCGCTGCACCAGGCCGAGACGTCGAACCAGGCCAAGACGCAGTTCCTGGCGAACATGAGCCATGAGATCCGCACCCCGCTGAACGGCGTGGTCGGCATGATCGAGCTGCTGCAGCTGACCGACCTGACGCCGGCGCAGCGGCGCTATGTCGAGCAGGCGACGCAGTCCAGCCAGACCCTGCTGCGGCTGGTGGACGACATCCTGGACCTGTCCAAGATCGAGGTCGGCCGGATGGACCTGGAGTTCGTGCCGTTCCACCTGCCGTCGCTGGTGCACGATGCCCGGATGCTGTTCACCGACCAGGCGCGGGAGAAAAGCCTGCGGCTGACGGTGACCGTGCCAGACGAGCTGAATGCGGTGGTGGTCGGCGATCCGCACCGGCTGCTGCAGATCCTGACCAACCTGGTCGCCAACGCGATCAAGTTCACCTCGGAAGGCGGCGTGATCATCCGGTGCCGCCGGGTGGCGGACGACAAGCCGGGCTGGACCGTGCGGTTCGAGATCGTGGACACCGGCATCGGCATTCCCGAAGCGAAGCAGGAGATCATCTTCAACGCCTTCTCGCAGGCCGACAGCTCGATGACCCGCCGCTATGGCGGGACCGGCCTGGGCCTGTCGATCGCGCGCGAGCTGTGCCTGATGATGGGCGGAGAGATCGGGGTCGACAGCAAGGTGGGCGTGGGATCGACGTTCTGGTTCACCGTGCATCTGGACGATGCGCCGCCGAACGCGGCGGTGCCGGTGCACGAACCGGCCTCGGTGATCGTCCCGCCGCTGGCGCCGCAGCCGTCGGCGCTGGAAACCGCGCCGGCGCCGGCCGGGGGCGGGTTCGTCCCGGCCGCGGGCCGCGAGTTCCAGGCCAGGCTGCGACAGGCGGGGCGGGAGAACATCCATGTCCTGCTGGTGGAGGACAACGCCGCCAACATGCGGGTGACCCAGGCGCTGCTGGAAACGCTCGGATGCCATGTGACGCCGGCGGTGAACGGGCTGGAGGCGGTGGCGCGGTATCGCGACGCCACTTTCGATCTTGTGCTGATGGATTGTCAGATGCCGGAAATGGACGGGTATGAGGCCACCCGCGCGATCCGCCAGATCGAGAGCCTGCAGGGCCGCACCACGCCGATCGTCGCCCTCACGGCGCATGCGATGGAAGGCAGCCGCGAGGCGAGCCTGGCCTCGGGGATGAACGATCAGCTGACCAAGCCGCTGACGCTGGCCGCGCTGACCGACAAGCTGCTGGAATGGCTGCTGCCCGCGAAAGTGTCCGGCCCGTCCCGTTGAGGTCCATCGCGACCGGCGCCCGCCGGCCACCCTACAGGTTCGACCATCCGAACTGCTGTTCGTCTATTGCGGCCATATAGCGCTGCGCGGACCGGGCGAAGACGCCGGACGCATCCTCGGCCACCACGCTGTCCCACTGGCTGCCGTACAGCACCGCGAACGGCCAGTTGGCCAGGTGGTCGGACATGCGCTGCACCGTGTTGGCATCCAGCGGGATCATGTTCGCATAGCTGCGCATGAAGCTGACATGCCCATCCTGCCCGACGCGGATCGAATCGCCGGTCAGCAGCGCGCCGCGCCCGCCGCCGCCCTGCGTCCAGTGCAGCACCGCGCTGCCGCCGAAATGCCCGCCGGTGCGCAGCAGGGTCACGCCCTGGGTGATCTGGAAGACGTCATCCTCCCAGAAGATCACGCCGGAATCGGGCCGCACCACGAAGCGGCGGTCTGTGGCGTGGACATAGATCGGGGCGCTGCCGAACGCGTGGCTCCATTCCACCATCGAGGCATAGAAATGCGGGTGCGACACGGCGATGGCCGAGATGCCGCCCAGCGCGCCGATGATCGCGATCGTGGCGTCGTCGATGAAGCTCAGGCAGTCCCACAGGATGTTCCCCGCGGGCGTCCGCAGCAGCATGGCGCGCTGCCCCTGGGCGAAGCGGGGCTGGGTGCCGACGCCCATCAGCCCCGGTTCATGCCGGCGGAAGGCATTGAAATGCGTCTGCCGCAGGGCCTGCAGCGTGGTCCATGACTGGCCGGCCGGATTGACGAACAGCCGCTCATCCTGACAGACGATGCACCCGGCGGGCGGGATGTCGGTGTTCATGTGCTGCAGACCGCATGCCGTGCAGATGAAGGCGGGCATTCTCCCTCCTGATCAGCCGGATGCCGCCGCGACATAGCGGGCGTAGCGATGGCGGAGCGCCAGCGGGACGATCAGCATCAGGTTGATGATGTTGAACAGAACACCGAGGGCAAATCCAGGCCCATAGAAGCCGAACTGGTCATACATCGCGCCAGCGAGCCATCCGCCCGTCGCCATGCCCAGCGAACCCGGGAACAGCACGACCGGCAGGCGCCAGGCGGCTTCCGACGCCGGGAACAGGTCCCGGATCGCCAGGACATAGCCCGGGATCAGCCCGCCGAACCCCAGCCCGAAGACGGCCGAGATGGTGAACAGCCCGATCTCGTCCTGGGTTGCCAGGAAGCCCGACATCGCCACGGCCTGGCCGACCGAGGCGCACAGGATCGTCGGCAGGCCACCCACCCTGTCGGCGAGCCAGCCCCAGAACTGGCGTGACACGAAGGCGCTGCCCAGCAGCACCGACAGCATGATGGCGCCGTGGGAGGCTCCGATGCCGATATCGCTGCA
>CAYZKM010000038.1:0-17085 GCA_964478525.1 uncultured Bifidobacterium sp. | reverse complement strand
CCCTGGCGAAGAAGTGCTGGCGGCGATCGTGGCGGGGTACGAGGCCGCCGGGCGGATCACCGAGGCGATCACGCCCGGCTTCAAGAATCGCGGCTTCCATGGCTGCCTCGGCGCGATGTTCGCCGCCGCCACCGCCGCGGCGAAGATGCTGCGGCTGGATGCCGAGGGGATGGCGCAGGCGATCAGCATCGCCGCGACATCGATCGGCGGGCTGGCCACCGCGGCCGATACCTCGGTGGCGCGCGAATACCACGCCGGGGCGGCGGCGCTGCAGGGCGTGAACGCCGCCCGGGCCGCCCAGCGCGGGTTTAAGGCGGAACCGCGCATCCTGGAAGCGCGGCTGGGCTTCTTCGAGGCGTTCGGCGGCGTCGACGGCGCCCGCGCCGGCACGATCGCCCTGCAAGGCCTGGGTGAAAGCTGGGACATCATCACCGACATGGCGGTCAAGCTGGTGCCGGGCGGGCATCCGTACCACGCGCTGGCCGAGGCCGCCGCGCAGGCCGCGCAAGCCGGCGCGATCGCCCCCGACCAGGTCGACAGCATCGTCATCCACCGCCCGGGCATGACGGCGCTGCATGGCCCGCTGCATCCGGCCGACCTGATCGACATGGCGCACAGCCCGGCCTATTTCACCGCCGCCGGCGTGGCCGACCGCCGGTTCTCGTGGGATCATGCCAGCCCCGCCAAGATCGCCGATCCCGTCATCCACCGCCTGATCGACAGGGTGCGCGTCGGTGATCCGCCGGCACAGGACATGGCGCTGTATCGACAGGGTGCCACCGTCGCGATCCATACGCGTGACGGACGCGTGGTGTCGCATACGGTGACGCTGCCGCGGGGATCCGGCGCGCTGGGCATCGCCTGGTCCGACATCGACGCGAAATACCGCGCGCTGGTGCCGGCATCGGGCCTGGGCGGCAAGGCGATCGAGGACAGCCTTGGCGTGATCCACGATTTCCACCGCCTGACGGATGTATCCACCCTGACCCGCCTGCTGGCGGTCGGCTGAGCGAAGGAACACCTCATGAACCGCATGCTGATCCGCAACTGCCGCGTATGGGACGGCTCCGGCGCGCCGGCCTTCCCCGCCGATGTGCTGATCGAGGGCGAGCGCATCCGCGCGGTCGCCACGCCCGTCGGGCAGCTGGAGGCGCCGGGGGCGGTGGTGATCGACGCCAACGCCATGACGCTGATGCCCGGCCTGGTGGAGGGCCATGCCCATATCAGCTTCATCAACGGCGCCCGCCCCACCGACCTGGGCGACACCCCGCCCGAGGAGCATACGCTGATCGCCGCCCGCAACGCGCGGGTGCTGCTGGACCATGGCTTCACCAGCGCCTACAGCGCGGCCAGCGCGAAGCTGCGGCTGGACGTGGTGATCCGCAACGCGATCGACGCCGGCGAATTGCCGGGCCCGCGCCTGAAGGCGTGCGGACCCGAGATCACCGTGACCGGCGGGCTGGGCGACGACCGCCGCGCGCATCAGTTCCGCGACAGCTTCGCCATCTTCGCCGACGGCCCCACCGAGGTCACCCGCCTCGCTCGGCTGTGCGCGCGCGAGGGGGTGGACAGTATCAAGCTCAACATTTCCGGCGACGACCATACAAAGCGCGGCGGGCTGCCGCGCACGGTGATGTCCGAGGAGGAGGTGCGCGCCGGTGTCGCCGCCGCGCATGATTTCGGCCGCCTGGTGAACGCGCATTGCCGAGCGTCGGAGAGTGTGAAGCGTGCGGTGTGGGGTGGACGTGATCTATCACTGCGAGCATGCCGACACCGAGGCACTGGACATGCTGGAATCGGTGAAGGATCGCGTCTTCGTCGGCCCCGCCATCGGGCTGCTGCACGCGGCGGTGCACGAAGCGCCCGAGGGTGCGTTGCACCGGACGATCCGGCACGGGATCGAACTCGGCCTGGCGGCGGCGTCGCGGGCCTACCCTGAGATGAGGAAGCGCGGCATCCGCGTGGTGGTCGGTGGCGATTACGGGTTCGCCCGCACGCCGCAGGGCGAGAATGCCCGCGATATCGAGCATTTCGTCCGCCATCTGGGCTATGGCCCGGCCGAGGCGCTGGTCTGCGCAACTCGTTACGGAGCCGATCTGATGGGGCTGGGTGACCAGGCCGGGCAGGTGCGGGACGGTTTCCTGGCCGATCTGCTGCTGGTGGATGGCGATCCCGTTGCCGATGTCACGATCCTGCAGGATCGCCGGCGCCTGGTGGGGATCTGGAAAGGCGGCGAGGCGCACAGGCTGGATCACGCCGCGCTGGAACAACGCGCCGCGCGCGTGGCCGAATGATCGCATCGGGGGGAAAGACCATGTCACTCAGCCGGGAATTCGCGGCTTTCGTTGCCGGCCTGACGTTCGAGACCCTGCCCGCCGCGGTCATCGACCGCGCGAAGGGCGTGACGCTGCAGGCGATCTCGTCCGCCCTGGTCGCGCATGACATGACGGCATCGAAACAGGCGCTGGCCTTGATGCGCGAGGAGGAAGGCGGCGGCGCCGGCGTCGCGACGGCGCTGTGCAGTGGTGCGAAGCTGACCAAGGCGGGGGCGGCGTTCGTGAATGCCGAGATGATCCTGGCCGGCGGCAAGTGGGACACGTTCCGCATGCTAACCCATCCGGGCACGGCGATCATTCCGGCGGCCTTGGTTGCGGCGGAAATCACCGGCGCGTCGGGCCGTACGGTCCTGACCGCGGTCGCCGCCGCCTATGAGGTGATGGAGCGCATGGCCGCGGAATTCATTCCGACGGTGATGTCGCGCGGTTTCCATTCCGGCCCGGTGTTCGGCATTTTCGGCGCGGCAGTGGCGGCGGCGAAGGTGCAGGGGCTGAACGCGGACCAGGTGAACGCGGCGATCGCGCAATGCGTGAACCTGGCAGGTGGGAACCTGGAAGGCATCCGCAGCGGCGGGCGGTCGCTGCGCGAGGGGGGCGCGGTGCGCAACGCGCTGCTGGCCGTGGCGATGGCGCGCCAGGGCGTGCCCGGGGGAGAAACCACGCTGGAGGGCGAGGCCGGTTTCTACCACGCCTATACCGGCAACAACCTGGGGCAGTTGCGCTACAGCTTCACCGGCAAGAACCGGGTGGACCTGGCGTCGATCACGAAAGGCCTCGGTCAGGACTGGATGTTCCTGGAGACGCTGTACCGGATCTACTCCACCGCCGGGTTCAACATCGCGCATGTCGACATCACGGCGGGCATCTGCCGCGACAACGGGATCGCGTATGCCGACATCGACCGGATCGAGGCGGTGGTGAACTGGCTGGAAACGGAATATCCGAGCCCGGCCTTTCCGCTGCCCGGCACGGATGGGAAACCGCGTGTCGGCAGCACGCATTACTTCTCGGCCTGGGGCGCGGCGACGGGGGGTTATCCGCTGTTGCGCGGCGCCGGCCCCGGCCCCGGCGAGGCCGACCCGCCCGAGGTTCTGGACCTGATGCACCGGGTGACGCTGATCCCGATGGCCGGGCAGACGCTGTTCGGCCCGCGGGTGACGGTGTTCACCCGGGATGGGCGGCAGTTCACGCGCCAGGGCACGGGGCGGGAGTTCATCTGGGATTTCGAGGAGCATGTCCGCCGCATCAGCCCCATCGCGACGGGCCTCGCGATCACGCCGGCGCGGTATCAGGCGCTGGTGGAGGCATGCCGTGGGCTGGAAGGGCTGGAGCGCGCGGCGGAGCGGCTGATCGGGCTGACGGTGGCGGGGTAGTTACAGCAACCGCATCGCCGGATCGCGATGCGCCTACCCGCCCTCGATCTTCGGGATGAAGAACACCTCGCCGCCATCCTTCACGGGCTGGGTGAAGTCGATCTCGTACAATTCCCCGTCGATGGCGACGGTCGTCTCCTCCTCCAGCGCGTGCCCGAGGCCGGGAAACAACCGCTCCATCTCCCGCACGACACCGCGCAGGTTGCGCGCCTCGATATCGAACTCCCGCGTCCCGCCCGTATAGCGGCGCGCGAAGCCCGAGGTGAACGCAACCCGCACGGTCATGCGCCTACTTCCCCGCCAGGGCTGCCAGGACCTTCGGCGGCGACATCGGCAGTTCGGTCATGCGCTTGCCGATCGCGTTGTCGATCGCGTTGGCGATCGCGGCCATCGGCGGGCAGATGCCCACCTCGCCCACGCCCTTCACGCCATACGGGTGGGTGGGGTTCGGCACCTCCACCATCACCGCGTCCAGCATCGGCAGGTCGGACGCGACCGGGCAGCGATAGTCGAGGAAGCCCGCGTTATCCAGCTGGCCCTTGGCGTTGTAGATATACTCCTCGTTCAACGCCCAGCCGATGCCCTGCACCACGCCGCCGTGGATCTGGCCTTCCACATAGGACGGGTGGATCGCCCGCCCGACATCCTGGGCCGCCACGAAGCGCAGGATCGTGACCTTGCCGGTTTCCGGATCGACCTCGACATCGCAGAACTGCGTGGCGAAGCCGGGGGCCTGGCCGCCGGCGTTCACCCCCGACGACGCCGTGATCGGCCCGCCGGTCGCCGCCGCCTTCGCCGCGATTTCCCGCAGCGACAGCGGCTTGAAGTCACCGACATTGGCGCCGGCCGGCTTGGCATAGCCGTCTTCCCAGATCACGCCTTCCGCATCGACGTCCCACAGCACTGCGGCGCGGCGGCACAGATCCTTGATCACCGACTTGGTCGCGCTAACCACGGCCATGCCGGTGGCGAAGGTCACGCGCGACCCGCCGGTGACATGGGTGTAGCCGATATTGCCGGTATCCGACACGATCGCCCGCACCTGGCTGTAGTCGACGCCCAGCGTTTCCGCCGCCATCATCGCCATCGACGCGCGCGATCCGCCGATGTCGGGGCTGCCGGTCGCCACCAGGACGGTGCCGTCGGCGTTCACCTGCATCGAGGCGCTGGATTCGCCGGCGCCGTTGAACCAATAGCCCGAGGCGACGCCGCGGCCCTGGTTCGGACCCAGCTTCACCTTGTAGGCCGGGTGGTCCATCAGTGCCTTCACCGTTTCATAGTATCCGGCATGGGCATGCTTGGGGCCGGCAATGGTCGGCGTGCCGATCCTGCAGGCATTCTTCGCACGGATTTCCAGCGGGTCCATCCCGATGGCCTTGGCGCACATGTCCAGCACGCTCTCGACCGCGAAGGCCGAGATCGGCGAGCCCGGCGCGCGATAGGCGGCGGCCTTCGGACGGTTCGACACCACGTCATAGCCGACGGCGTGCTGGTTCGGCACGTCGTACTGCGCGAAGGCGCACAGGCAGCCGTTCATCACCGGCGAGCCGGGGAACGCGCCGGCCTGGAACCGGAAGATGCCGTCCATGGCCGTGATCGTGCCGTCCTTCTTGACGCCGATCTTCACCCACATCGACGATCCCGATGTCGGGCCCGACCCGCGGAACACGTCCTCGCGGCTCATCATCACGCGGACCGGCAGGCCCGCCTTCTTCGACAGCGTGGCCGCGACGGGTTCCAGGTATGTCACGGTCTTGCCGCCGAACCCGCCGCCGATCTCGGCCGGGGTGACGCGCAGATCGGCGATGCGGGCACCGATGATCTGCGCCGTCAGCGCGCGCATCGCGAAATGGCCCTGGCTGGACGACCAGATCTCGCACTGGCCGTCGGCCTCGTATTTCGCCACGCAGGCATGCGGCTCGATATAGGCCTGGTGCACCGCGGCGGTCTTGAAGTCGTGCTCGATCACGACATCGGCGTCCGCGAAGCCCTTGGCGACGTCGCCGATGCCGAATTCCAGACGCTTGGAGATGTTGGACGGCTTGGTCGGCGCCGGCTCGACGCCGCGGGTGATCATGTCCTCGAACAGCAAGGGGGCGTCGGGCTTCATTGCCTCATCGATGTCGATGACGTGCGGCAGGACCTCATACTCGACCTTGATCAGGCCGAGCGCCTGGTCGGCGATGGACATGGAGGTGGCGGCGACGGCGGCGATGGCATGGCCTTCGTACAGCGCCTTCTCGCGCGCCATGATGTTGCGGGTGACGTGCCAGAAATTCACCGCGACGCGCTCGGGCCCGATATAGTCGAATTTCTGCTGCGGCAGGTCGGCGGCGGTCATCACCGCTTTCACGCCGGGCAGCTTCTCGGCCGCCGAGGTGTCGATCGAAAGAATGCGGGCATGGGCATGGGGGGATCGCAGGACCTTGCCGTAGATCATCCCTGGCAGCTTCAGATCGGCGCCGTACTGCGCGCGGCCCGTCACCTTCGGCACGCCGTCCGGACGGATCGGACGCGTTCCTATCCATTTGAAACGCTTGACGGAATCGGAAACGATCGTTGAGTCGTTCATTGGGCTCCCCACTCGGATGACGTGGACACGGTAGTCGTGTCCAAGGGTCGCCGATGGGACACCCGAACGCAAGCCCCGTGGCGCGCCCCTGTGGAGCGCCCCCTCGCTGGAGCGACCCGGCACCGCGTGGGACTACACCGCCGCCTCGTGCACGATGAACCCGTCGGTGGGGTCGAACTCACCCCGCCAGGGCGCGCGCTCC
This sequence comes from uncultured Bifidobacterium sp., assembly GCA_964478525.1. Lineage (GTDB taxonomy): Bacteria > Pseudomonadota > Alphaproteobacteria > Acetobacterales > Acetobacteraceae > Rhodopila. Next base: position 10,602 of record CAYZKM010000038.1, on the reverse strand, counting down.
AGCATCCGCACCGTATCGGCGTGCCCCGCCAGCCGGCGCGCCTGGATGCCGCCAGGGCTGAAATCGATGTCCCTGGTATGATCCTCCCGCGCCAGCATCGGCGCCTGCAGCCGGACCACATGCATCCGCGTCAGGCAGCCATGGCCCAGCAGCCGGCCCATGTCCTCACGCGCGCGCAGCTCCGGGGCCAGGCGTTGGCCGATCTCGCCGATGATGTGGCGCAGCCGGTGCAATTCCTGCTGCCGCCCGATCAGCGTCAGCGCCCGGCTGTAGTACCGCAGGTCCTTCTCGCGGTTCTGCACCTGCCAGATCGTTTCCGGCTCGGGCCCGTGCGGGTTCCACATATGCACCGCGAACACCAGCGAACTGCGCCGGGGGAAATCGTCCAGCACCGCCTCGACCGGCGTGTTCGACAGGATGCCGCCATCCCAGTACAGCTCCCCATCGATCCGCACCGCGGGAAACGCCGGCGGCAGCGCGCCCGAGGCCATGACATGGCGCGCATCCAGCACGTCGTCGCGACTGTCGAAATAGCGCATCGCCCCGGTGCGCACATTCGCCGCCCCCACGGTCAGGCGGGTGGCGCGGGCGGCGATGCGGTCGAAATCCACCAGCTCGGCCAGCGTCCCGGCCAGGGGAGCGGTCGCGTAATACCCCGCGCCATCAGCGCCCAGCGGCGTATGCGGCCCCAGGAACGCCAGCGGGTTGGGCCGGAAGAAGCCGGGGATGCCGGCGGCCATCGTCATCCAGTTGGCCATCATCCCACCGATGCCCGGCACCTGCGCCACCGCCTGCTGCATCCCGCCATGCGACACGCGGCTCCAGAACGCCTCCATCCGCGCCAGCCGCTCGGCCGGCGCATTGCCGGCGATCAGCGCGGCATTGATCGCGCCGATCGAGGTGCCGATCACCCAGTCCGGCTCGATCCCCGCCTCGTGCAGCGCCTGGAACACCCCGACCTGATAGGCCCCCAGCGCGCCGCCGCCCTGCAGCACCAGCACAACCTGGCCGACATCGTTCATGGCCATCGCCCGAGCCCCCTTCAATGCGCCGTCCAGCCGCCATCGACCGGCAGCGCCACGCCGGTGACCGATGCCGCGGCCGCGCCGCACAGGAAGGCGACGGTTCCGGCGACCTCGTCCACCGTCACGAAGCGCCGCGTCGGCTGTTCGGCCAGGAACACGGTGCGGATCACAGCGTCGCGGTCGATGCCATGGGCCTTGGCCTGTGCGTCGACCTGCTGGTCCACCAGCGGGGTCCAGACATAGCCGGGGCAGACCGCGTTGCAGGTGACGCCATGTTCGGCCGCCTCCAGCGCAACCGTGCGGGTCAGCCCGACCACGCCGTGCTTGGCCGCGACATAGGCCGCCTTGAAGGGGGAGGCGACCAGCCCGTGGGCCGAGGCGATGTTGACGATCCGCCCGAAGCCGCGCCGCTTCATTTCGGGCAGCGACACCTGGATCGCGTGGAACGCGGCCGAGAGGTTGATGGCCAGGATCGCGTCCCATTTGTCGGGCGGGAAATCCTCGACCGGGGCGATGTGCTGGATGCCGGCATTGTTCACCAGGATGTCCACCGCCCCCATGCCGCGGCGGATACGCTCCACCATGTCGCGCACCTCGGAGGGGTTGCGCATGTCGGCGCCGTCATAGCGGACCGGCACGTCGAACCGCGCGCCCATGGTCTGGCACAGGATGCGGATCTCGTCCGGATCGCCCAGCCCGTTCAGCCCGATCGACGCCCCCTGCTCGGCCAGGCCACGCGCGATGGCCAGGCCGATGCCGCTGGTCGAACCCGTGATCAAGGCCACCCGCCCCTCCAGCGGGCGCGGCGTCTCGCTGCGGGCCAGGCCCGCCGACATCATCATGCTCATGCTGTCCATCCCTGTTTGCTGCGGCGCGCCACGGCACGCCTGGATCGGGGGAAGACTGTCCCGACGGCCCGGGCGGGGACCAATGCCGTTCGGCAATCGGCAGGATGCACCCCCGTTATGGCACCGGCGCGTAACGAACCGCGCCGGCGCGAGTCCCCTCCCCATACCCATCACGCCCGCACGCGGAGGACCCACGGATGGAACTGCACGAAATCCGATACTTCCTGGCGCTCAGCCGGTCGCTGAACTTCACCAAGGCGGCCGAGACCTGCAATGTCAGCCAGCCCGCCCTGACCCGCGCCATCCAGAAGATGGAGGACGAGCTGGGCGGCCTGCTGTTTTCCCGCGAACGCAACAACACCCACCTGACCGAGCTGGGCCGGCTGCTGGAACCGCATCTGCAGGAGGTGCTGGCCAGGACCCAGGTCGCGAAGGACACCGCCAGCCGCTTCCTGCGCCTGGACAGCGCGCAGTTGCGGCTGGGCGTGATGTGCACGATCGGCCCGGTGCGCTTCGTCAGCTTCCTCAGCCGCTTTCGCGCCGACAACCCGGGCGTGGAGATGACATTGGTCGAGCACACGCCCGCCCACCTGACCGAGATGCTGACCAAGGGCGAGATCGACCTGGCCCTGATGGCGCGCCCCGAAGGCTTCGACGCGCCGATGCAGGCGCATCCGCTGTATGCCGAGCGGTTCGTGATCGCGTGTTCGGCGGGCCATCCGTTCGCGAGGCGGAATGCCGTGCGCGTGTCGGACCTGGACGGCGAGACCTATCTGCAGCGGATCAACTGCGAATACCGCGACCATCTGAAGGACACCTGCGCCGCGCAGGGGGCCAACATCGTCCGATCCTATCGCAGCGAGCGCGAAGACTGGATCCTGACGATGGTCGCCGCCGGCATGGGCGTATGCTTCCTGCCGGAATTCTGCAGCGCCGTGCCCGGCATCGTCAGCCGCCCGGTGATCGATCCGGTGGTCCAGCGCGAGGTTTCGCTGGTCACGGTCGCGGGACGGCGGTGGTCGTCCCCGGTCTCGGCCTTCGTCAAGGCGGTGCGCCAGTATCGCTGGCCCGAGATGGTGGCGCCCGAACCGGAGACCGCCGGGATATAGCGCGTTCCGGCTGGCTGCTAGAGCGCCTTCCGGCTGACCATAAACGGTCAGCGCGCTCTATCTCGTTGTTTGATCGCATGATTCACACGCTGCCACGATTCCGCTCAGCGTGATCATGCGCTACCGGCCGAACAGCCGCGCGAACAAACCCGGCTTCTGCTGCCGGCCATGGGTGACATGCGGTGCGACGGCGGGTGGCGGCAGGGCGCTGCTGATCAAATGGCGCCCGGTATCGCCGGCGGCGATCCGCGCCTGCTGGAAACGGAGTACCGACCGGGCGGTTTCGTCCATCGGCTGATCGGCCAGTTTTTCGGCCCAGGCGCGGGCTTCGTCCATCGCACCCGCCCGACGCAGCACATCCAGCCGCCGCAGCCCGGTCTCGGCGTTCGCCCGCCCGTCCCACAGCGCAGCGACACGCAGCCGCAATTCCCGGGCGGTCTCGTCGGACAGCGCATCGTCGGCAGCCCAGGCGGCCTGCAGGGTGGCCTCGGCCGCCGCGGCCCTGTCGTCGCACAGTGCCGCCCAGCGCAGGAACGGCACGACATCGGCCGGCATGCCGCGGCCGAGCGCGGTGTAGGTGGGATGTTGAACGGTGGAGAGGGCGGCATCGGTCAGTGCCGCCAGGTCGGGTGCCGCCGCCCCGCAGCCGCGGCAGACGCGCACCCAATTGGCCAGGGTGGAGCGCGCCGGCTCGCCGGGACGCATGTCGAGGTCGGGCGCGCTCTCGGGCTGTGGCGCGCGGAACACCGGCCCCACCGCCGCCCCGCAGACGCCACACACCCGGCGCGGCGGCCTGCTCATCCGGCCATTTCCGCCCGCAGCCCGTCGCGCAGCCGCTGCATGGCGCGTTCCAGCCGATCGGGGGATTGCGCGAAGCAGACCCGCAGGCTGCCCTCGCCCGCGGCACCGAAGGCGATGCCGGGTGCCACCGCGACGCCATGGCGGGTGACCAGGTTCAGCGCCAGGTCCAGCGAGTCCGCCAGCCCGTCGATGCCGACGAAGGCATAGAACGCCCCGACCGGCGCGGCATAGCGCACCCCGTTCAGCCCGTTCAGCGCGTCGCCGGCCAAGGCACGGCCCTGCGCGCAAAAGGCGCGGAAGCGGGTGACGGTGTCCACATCCGCCACCGCCGCCGCGCCCGCCTGCTGCACGAAGGGGGCGATGCCGGAATGCGTGACCTCCACGATGTCGGCGAAGCGGTCGCGCGTGCCCTCGGGCACCACCAGCCACCCAAGGCGCCAGCCGGTCATGATCCAGGTCTTGGAGAAGCTGTTGCAGACGATCACCCGGTCATCGGGTTCGGCGACATCCAGCAGCGACGGCGCGGCGGGTGACCCATCGTAGACCAGCCGCGAATACACCTCGTCCGAGATCAGCCAGGTGCCGAACCGGCGCGCCATCGCCAGGATCGCGCGCAACTCGTCCAGGCTGGCGGTCCAGCCGGTGGGGTTGTTGGGCGAGTTCAGGATGAACGCCCGTGCCCCGCGCATCATCGTTGCCAGGCGATCGAGGTCCAGGCGGAACCCGCCGGCGCCATCCGGGGTCAGGTCGATGGCATCCACCGTCGCGCCGCGCAGCAGCACGGCGTTGGCGATATTGGGCCAGAGCGGGCTGTGGATGACCACGCGCTGGCCCGCCTGCACCGTTGCCGCCAGCGCGATCGACACCGCGGCCATGCCGGACGCCGAGGCCTGCACGCGGGTTTCCGCCACCGGCCTGGCATGCAGACCGGTCAGATAGGTGGCCAGCGCGGCCCGCAGCGCCGGCAGCCCGCGCACATCGGGATAGCGCGTCTGCCCGGCGGCCAGCGCGGCGATCGCGGCGTCATGGGCGGCGCGCGGGCTGGGCTGATCGGATTCGCCGAAGCAGAGAAAATCCACGTCCGGCGTGGCGAATGCGACCCGGGCCACCTCGACGATGCGAGAGCCGGGAATGTTCACGATGTCCATGCCGCTCATGTGGTCGTCCGCCGATCAGGTGTCGAGATGCCGCGCCCGGCCGCCGCGCGGTCCTAGCGCATGATCACGCTGACCGTTTACGGTCAGCCGGAAAGCGCGCTAGCGCCGGAAGCGCCGCCGGTACATCGCGTAGCGGGCCAGGGCGAGCAGGGCCGCGCCCAGCGTCAGGCCGCCGCCGACCATGAAGATCATCAGCGTGTCGTTGTCGAACTGCCCTTCCAGCAGCCCGACGCGGTGCAGTTCCTTGACCCCGAACACGCCGTCCAGCCCGGCGCGCGCCACCGGGTCGGAACCACGCGCGAAATCCGCGAACCGCTTGCCGTCGACGAAGCGCAGATTGTCGACGAACATCTGCTCGTCACCGCGATTGTCCCGGATGTCGCCGGCCGATCCCATGATCTCGACCAGGAAATACCCCTCGCGCCCGAAGATCGCGATGTTATGGACGGCATCGCTGTCACGTTCCCGCGTCGCGGTGACGGGCGGGACCGAGGCGGACCAGGCGATGGCGGGCACCACGGGATCGAAATGCGGCGGGATCAGCCATCCCCCCACCTCCCGCTCCGGCTTGCCCTGCGCCACCCGCTCGGCGTTATCAGCCGCCACCTGCGCGCGCAGGCTGGCCAGGATGTCATCGGCGGTCCAGCTGCGAATGGCGGTGGCGTCGACATACCCGTCCTTGACGAAGCGCAGCACCGCGATCCAGTCGGGCCGCCCGCCATACAGGAAAATCCCGACCAGGTCCTTCGGGTCCTGGCGGCCAAAGGCCTGCAGATACCGGCTGGCGGCGTCGCGATGGACGAAGCTGAGCTTCTCGGTCAGGCGCAGCGTCGCCTGGTCGAACAGATCGACCCGCGACGGCGGGCCGACCGCCGCCTTGTAGGCTTCGACCGATGCCTCGGCCTGCTCCCGGGCCTGCTCGGGTGTCGCCGCGATCATCTGCCCGGCCGCCGGCATCGCGGCAGCGGACAGCAGTGCACACAACAGCAGGCAGGCCCGCAAACACGCAATCACGTGAGGTAGGTTCCGTTCTGGCGGCCCGGGTTTCACGGCGCCCGATCAGGGCGCGCCGTAGACCGTCTTGGCGTTCTCGATGAAGATCTGGCGCTTCTGCACATCGTCCATGCGGAACGGCAGGGCGTGGGCAGGGTCGTCGAAATCCCAATGCGGATAGTCGGTGGCGAACAGGATCCGGTCATGGCCGATCCATTCGATCGCCTCGGCCAGATGCTCGCGCGGCTCCGGCTCCTCGATCGGCTGGGTGGTGAACCAGACGTTCCGCTTCATGTATTCCGACGGCAGCATCTTCAGGTGCGGGGTTTCCTGCCGCAGCTTCGACCATTGCCGGTCCATCCGCCACATCAGCGACGCGCCCCAGGCCAGGCCCGCTTCCACCAGGACGACCTTCAGCCTGGGGAACCGTTCGAACACACCCTCGAACAGCATGCTGATCAGCAGCGCCTGCTGGGCCTGCGCGTGGCCGACCATCTCCTCGATATAGTACGACGCCCAGCCGCCGCCGGTCACCGGCCAGCCGCCATAGCCGAAGGCATGGATGCCCACCGGCAGGTTCGCCGCCTGCGCGGCCTCATAGATCGGCCAGTAGCGGCGCTGGCCCAGCGGTTCGGCGGTGCGCGACAGCAGCAGCACCTGGCGGAAATCGTCGTCCGCGGCGCGCAGCTCGATCTCTCGCACCGCGGCCGGCGCGTCCTCGTACGGGACGACGACGGACCCTTTCAGCCGCCTGTCCTGCGACGTCCATTCGGCCTTCTGCCATTCGTTCGTGGCATGGGTAAGCGCCGCCGACAGGTCGGGGTTCTGCGCCCCCTGCCCCGCGCCCAGCGGGTTCAGGATGCCCAGCGCGACATTGTTCGGGTCCAGATGCTGGCGCGCCATGAACGCCAGGTCGCTGCCCGGACCGCCGCCGGTCTCGGGCCAGGCATCGCGCCGGCTGGCCGCCGGCTGGTTCTTCGGATAGGCCGGCCCCTTCTCCCATTGCTGGCGATAGCCGACGCCGAAGGCGCGGATATGGTCCTGCCAGGACTGCGAGAGGTACGGGAACAGCGACGCGCTGACCCCGCCGATCGCGGCCCCGGCGGCCCGCGGATGGATATCGCAATCGGCGATCGCAAGGCGGGACGCGGCGGCCGGCTGTGCGCCGGCGCGATTCAGGACGTCGACATTCATGTCACGGACTCCACTCGGGCCGGTTGAGCCTGATCAAGCCGAGAATACGTACGGCGCGGATTTTCCGCCATGATCTTTTGTGCCAGCGCCGTGTCGAGCCCGTCCGGAATCGCCGCCAGCCCATCGAACTGCCAGTGCGGATAGTCGGTCGAGAACAGCAGCATCCGATCCGAGCCCAGATGATCCATCACCCGCATCACCGCCGCGGCATCGGGCGGGCCGTCGAACGGCTGCAGCGTCAGGCGCACGCGGTCGCGGATGATCGACATCGGCGGGTCGGCCACCCAGGGGATCTCGCTGCGCAGGCCCTTCCAGAACTTGCTGAACCGCCAGAGATAGGCCGGCAGCCAGGTCACCCCGGATTCCATCAGCACCACGGTCAGGTTCGGAAACTTCGCGAACACGCCCTCGCTGAGCAGGCTGCCGAGCTGCGATTGCATGGCCGAGGCCTGGTTGATGTAGTCCTCGGTGAAATAGCTGGGCCAGCCGACCGGCGTGACCGGATGGCGATAGGTGCTGCCGGCATGGATGCCCACCGGCAGCCCGTGCCGTTCCGCCGCGGCATAGATCGGCCACATCTGCCGCCGGCCCAGCGGCACCTCGCCATTGGCCAGCAGCAGCACCTGCACGAAGCGGCGGTCGCCCGCCCAGTGGTCGATCTCCTCGACCGCCATCTCGGCGTTCAGCATCGGCACGATGATCGAGGCGCGCATCCGCCCATCGACATCCAGCCACTCCCGCGCCACCCACCGGTTCAGCGCTCGGCAGAACGCGGCGGCCATGTCCTCGCTGAACACCGCCTGCACGCCATAGAGGCAGTTCAGGATGGCGATACCGGTCCCGAACGGATCCAGCCCCTGGCGCGCCAGGACCGCCGGCGTGGTCGCCGTCCGGCCCGAACCATCCCGCCAGTCCGCCCGGTACGACAGCGGGTTCGTCGCGGGGTAGCTGATGGTCGTCAGGTCGTCGATGCCGCGCCGGGTCACCATTTCCCGCCACATGTCATCCATATGCGGCAGCAAGGCCTTCAGCCCCGGGCAGGTCGGGTGGACATCGCAATCGATCGGCGCGGCAGCGGACATGGTCGGTCAGCCCGGAATTTTCACCAGGACGTCATCGCCCTCGACCTTCACTTCGAACACGGCCAGGTCCTCGTCCGCCGGGGCGGACAGCGCCTTGCCGGTGCGCACGTCGAACTGCGCGGCGTGCAGCGGGCACTCGATGCAGCCGTTTTCCAGCCAGCCCTCGGTCAGCAGGGCATATTCGTGGGAGCAGACATTGTCGGTCGCGCAGAAATCGCCGCCGGCGAGGTGATAGATGGCGATTTCACGATCGCCCACCTTCACGCCCAGCGCCTGGCCTTCCGCCACCTCGGCCTTCGCCGCGACGCGCACCCATCCGTCAGCCATCTCCGTCTCCTTCATTTCGCTGCCCCCAGCATGCCAGCGGGCGAGCGAATGGCCAACCCTGGGCGAGACCTGTCGGGCCGGGCGCGGATTCGCGCACCGGAGGCCGCGCCACAACCGCCATCCCGTTGCGCGGCGCCGGGCGGGTGCTTCATAGAGAGGGAGACATTTCGTCCAGCGGAGCGCCCATGAGACTTGCCACGCATTTCCGTGCCGGGATTCTGACGGCGGCGATCGCCGTGCCGGGCATGGCGGTCGCGCAGAATGTGATTCTGGATGCGCCGGGGTTCCTGCCCAAGAAGGAATCGCGCATGCCCGATGTGAAGCCGGCGCCGCTGGCCTGGCCGCGGCTGGACCCGGGCGCGGCGTTCTGCCGCCAGGAAAGCGACCTCGATCGCCTGGCCGCCCGCCGGCAGGGCGAGGAAGGTGCCGGGCCCGCGGATTGCCGCGTGGTGCGGGTGCCCACCGCGGTGACGGTGATGCAGCGCAAGGGGCCGGGGCGGACGCAGGTGCGCCTGACGGATGCGGCGAACATTGCCGGATGGACCGATGTGTGGCTGCCCGACAAGGCTCCGACCATCCCGGGGCGGCCGCCATCGCGATAAAGATCGATCAAGCCTCTTGATCACCCGGGAAGGCCGGTCTATACGGCGCCACCTCGCGGACGGGGCCATAGCTCAGTTGGGAGAGCGCCTGAATGGCATTCAGGAGGTCAGGGGTTCGACTCCCCTTGGCTCCACCACGACGCGACACGGCGTCAGCCGATCCACAGCGCCCGTCATGACCTACGCCGGGGCTGGGGCCGGCCGATCGGGGTCCGCGAAAGGGCGGCGGCCTTCGCTGTAGCCATTCTCCTCGAAATGCTTCTGCGCCGAATCGACCACGCCCGCGCGCACCGCCTGCGCCACCTCAGGATACTCGGCCAGGTACCAGGCTTCATCGACGATGATCGGGGTCGGCCAGCGCCCCTCGAAATAGCCGTTGTTGAAGAAATGGTCGCGCGCCGACTTCGCCCGCCCCTGCTGGATGGCGGCGGCGACATCGGGATAGCGCCGCAGATACCAGGCCTCGTCGACCACGATCGGTGCCAGCAGCTGGCGGATCATCCGGTGCAGATCGTCCAGCGCCAGCGACGCGGTTGACTGGCCCAGAAACTCGGTGACCGCGATGCGGGCGCGGAAGCGTTCGAACGGCGGAAGATACGGCATGGCGATGATCCGAAACTGCGGAAGGGCGGCGAGAGTCGCGCCGGGTCAGAAGACGCGCCGATTGAGAAACAGCAGCGCGGGCGTGACCGTGTTGGCGACACCGCATCCGGCGACGAAGGCCGCGGCCATGGTCGGGACCAGCAGCGCGGGATTCACATAGCCGGCGACCGCGACCATGATGACATCGTTGTAGACATAGACGCCCGCCGCCGCGAACGATCCGAACAGCAGGCAGTTCATGCCGCCGACTTCCTGCGGGGTCATCGGCTGGCCCGCCGCCGGCGTCGTGGCGGGTGCCGCCGTTTGGGCATCGGCGGCAAACGGGACGGTCAGCAGGGCAGCGGTCCACAGGGCGGCGGCGGACGCAACGGATGGGAAACGACGGGCGGGCTTCGCGGGCGTGGACATGGCGGCCTCTTGTTCATTCGGCCGCGATGCTACGACGGTCTCGAATCGAGAACAAATGCAACCGTCGGTCCGCCGCGGATTACTTGCACTTCGCACCGACCCGCGTGTCGTTCAGCCGATCCGCCCCGCCGGGCAGATAGGCCGGCAGGTTGATGATGCAGTCCGGGCGGAAGGCATAGACATTGGCGCGTGTCATGATCGGCACGATCGCCGCGGTGTCCGACATCACGCCCACCAGGTCCCGCAGCACGCCGGCCCGCGCCGGATCGTTGGCGGCCATCACCCGCGCCCGGGCCAGCAGCGCATCGATCTCGGGGCTGACCGCCCCGCCCGGCGCGAACGGCCCGCCGACGCGGAGGTTAACCACGTCGAGCGCATCGAGACCCAGGTTTCGCAGATTGTCGTGCACGGCGTCGGCAAGCTCCCGGCCGGAAAGCGCCGCCGGCCAGGATT
>CAYZKM010000037.1:0-17366 GCA_964478525.1 uncultured Bifidobacterium sp. | reverse complement strand
CGCAGGATTTCCGCGACGCCTGGTTCATCGGCACGACCAACGGGTTACTGATCGGGGTGTGGCTGGGCAACGACGACAACCACCCGACCCGGGGCGTGGGCGGCGGCAGCCTGCCGGCGCGGGTGTTCAAGGAGATCGCGACGATGATCCGGTAGGACCGGACGCGACGGTCCAGTGCGCATGGTGATATGCTCGCCTGGACATTCCAGATAAGGACTGGCGTCAATGCCGGACATGCGACAGGAAACCGACAGCCTGGGGCCCGTGTCAGTGCCTGCCGACAGGCTGTGGGGCGCGCAGACGCAACGATCGCTGGACTATTTCAGCATCGGACGCGACCTGATCCCGGCCGAGATGATCACCGCCTATGCCGTGCTGAAGAAGGCATCCGCCAACGCCAACCATGCCGGCGGACGCCTGGACCAGCGGAGGCATGACCTGATCGCACGGGTCTGCGACGAAATCCTGGACGGGCAGCATCATGACATGTTTCCGCTGCATGTCTGGATGACCGGCAGCGGCACGCAGTTCAACATGAACGTGAACGAGGTGATCTCGAACCGCTGTTGCCAGATCGCCGGCACGGCATTGGGCAGCAAGACGCCGGTGCATCCGAACGATCACGTCAACATGTCGCAGTCGTCGAACGATTCGTTTCCCTCGGCCATGTATATCGCGGCTGCCATCGGCACGACCCGCCGTCTGCTGCCCGCGGTGACCGCGCTGCGCGATGCGATCGCCGCGCGGTCCGAGGCCTGGGCCGACACCGTCAAGATCGGGCGCACCCATATGCAGGACGCGACCCCGATCACGCTGGGCCAGGAATGGTCGGGCTATAGCGGGATGCTGTCGGACGCCATCGACAATCTGGAAGCCGCGCTGAAGGGCGTCCATCGCCTGTCGCTGGGGGGCACGGCGGTGGGCACCGGCATCAACGCCGCCCCCGGCTTTGCCGAGGCCGCCGCCACCGAAATCGCCACCCTGACCGGGCTGCCCTTCGTCAGCGCGCCGAACAAGTTTACGGTGCAGGGATCGCACGACGCGCTGGTGCAATTGTCCGGCACGCTGCGCACCCTGGCGGTGTCGCTGTACAAGATCGGCAACGACATCCGCCTGATGTCCTGCGGCCCGCGGGCGGGTTTCGCCGAACTGCTGATCCCCGAGAACGAGCCGGGATCGTCGATCATGCCCGGCAAGGTCAACCCGACACAGGCGGAAGCACTGACGATGCTGGCGGTGCAGGTGATGGCCAACGACGTGGCGGTGGGATTCGGCGGGGCCGGCGGCTATCTGGAGATGAATGTCTACAAGCCGCTGATCATCGCCAACATCATGCAGTCGATCACGCTGCTGACCGATGGATGCACGAATTTCCGCCGCTTCCTGATCGAGGGTGCCGAGCCGAACCACAAGAGAATCCGCTTTTATGTCGAGCAGTCGCTGATGCTGGTGACCGCGCTGTCACCGGTGATCGGCTATGACAAGGCATCCCGGATCGCGCATCATGCGATGGACCACGACCAGACCTTGCGGGACGCGGCCCTGGAACTCGGGTTCGTGACGGCCGAGGAATTCGACCGGATCGTCGATCCCGCCCGGATGGTCCATCCCTATGTCGCCGGCGACACCTGAACCGGGGCTTCTATAACCCCCAGCGTCGGATGACGCGTGTCTTTACGACATGGGTCAGCAGCGCGTACGCCACCATCATCGGCACCAGGAACGCCCAGTACAGCCCCGGCAGCGGCACGAACCCCAAGGCCGCCCCCACCGGCGTATAGGGAATCAACGCGCCCGCGCCCACGATCACCACCGTCGTCACCAGCAGCGGCAGGCTCGCTCGGCTTTCCACGAACGGCACCCGCGCCGTGCGGATGATGTGGATGATCAGCGTCTGCGTCACCAGCGATTCCACGAACCACCCGGCCTGGAACAGCGCCGGTTGCGACCACGCATCGAACACGAACAGCATCAGCGCGAAGGTCAGGTAGTCGAAGATCGAGCTGACAGGCCCGACGCACAGCATGAACCGCGTCAGGTTCCCGATATCCCACCGCCGCGGCGAGGCCAGGTACTCCGCGTCGACGCTGTCGGTCGGGATCGTCGTCTGGGAGAAATCGTACAGCAGATTGTTCGTCAGCACCTGGATCGGCGCCATCGGCAGGAACGGCAGGAACAGGCTCGCGCCAAGCACGCTCAGCATGTTTCCGAAGTTCGAGCTTGCACCCATCTTGATGTACTTGACGATGTTGCCGAAGATCCGCCGCCCCTCCATCACCCCGTCGCCCAGTACCGCCAGGCTTTTCTCCAGCAGGATGATGTCGGCCGAGTCCTTGGCGATGTCTACGGCCGTATCGACCGATATCCCGACATCGGCGATCTTCAGCGCCGGTCCGTCATTGATCCCATCGCCCAGATAGCCGACGACATGGCCGCGCCCGCGCAGCACCGCGATCACGCGCGCCTTCTGCGCCGGGGCCATCTTGGCAAACACCGTCGCACCCTCGGCCGCCTGGCCAAGGGCGGCGTCGTCCATCGCCTCGACATCATGGCCCAGGATGATGTGCCCGGGTGGCAACCCGACCTGGTTGCAGACGGTGCGGGTGATCACATCGTTGTCGCCGGTCAGGATCTTCACCGCCACGCCCGCCTCGCGCAGGGCGACCAGCGCGGCGGCCACCGTTTCCTTGGGCGGATCGAGGAAGGCGACATAGCCCAGCAGCGTCAGCCCGGCCTCGTCGGCAACCGTGTAGGCGGGCTGCGGCGCATCGATCTCCTTGAACGCCACCGCGACGACGCGGAAACCCTCGGTGTTCAGCTTCTCCATCTCCCGCCGGGCATCCTCGAAATGCCCGTGGTCCAGCGGGCCGCCGGCATCGCCCAGCACATAGCTGTCGCAGACGGCGAAGATTTCCTCCACCGCGCCCTTGGCGATCAGCAGGTGCGATCCGTCGCCGCGATCCAGCACCACCGACATGCGCCGGCGCTGGAAGTCGAACGGCATCTCGTCCACCTTGGCGAAGCGCGCGACGATGGCGGCGTGCTCGGGCTTCTTCACATGGTCGACGATCGCCTCGTCCAGCAGGTTGCGCAGCCCGGACTGGTAGTGGCTGTTCAGAAAGGCGTATTCCAGCACGCGGGCGGATTCCTCGCCCTCGAAGTCCAGGTGGTACTGCAGGATGATCCGGTCCTGCGTCAGCGTGCCGGTCTTGTCGGTGCACAGCACATCCATCGCGCCGAAATTCTGGATCGCGTTCAGCCGCTTCACGATCACGCGCTTGGAGGCCATGGCGATCGCGCCCTTGGCCAGGTTCATCGTGACGATCATCGGCAGCATCTCGGGCGTCAGCCCCACCGCGACGGCCAGGGCGAACAGCAGCGCTTCCACCCAGTCACCCTTGGTCAGGCCGTTGATCAGGAACACCGCCGGGACCATCGCCAGGATGAAGCGCAGCATCAGCAGGGTGAACCGGCGGATGCCGCGGTCGAAGTCGGCCTCCACCCGCGCGCCCGCCATGGTCTCGGCCAGCCCGCCGAACACCGTCGCCGCCCCGGTGCGCAGCACCACGGCCTGCGCGCTGCCGCTGAGCACATTGCTGCCCATGAAGCACAGATTCGCCAGGTCGAACGCATCGGCGATGGACGGGTCCGGCGTGTCGGGGTGCTTCTCGACGGGCATCGACTCCCCGGTCAGCGCCGATTGGTTCACATGCAGGTCCTTGCCCGACAGCACCCGCAGATCGGCCGGGATCAGGGCGCCGGCGGCCAGCAGCACCACATCGCCCCGCACCAGCGCCTCGACCGGAACCTCGATCGGCGCGCCATCGCGCAAGGTCGTGGCAGTCGTCTTGACCAGGGCGCGCAGCCGGGCGGCGGCCTGGTTGGAGCGGTGCTCCTGCAGGAAGCCGAGGCCGATGGACAGGGCGATCATCGTCATGATCACCGCGGCGGCGCGCAGATCGCCGGTCGCCCACGAGATCGCCGCCAGCGTCGCCAGCAGCGCGTTCAGCGGGTTGCGCGCCCGTCCGATCAGTTCGCGCACCACGCCCCCGCCGCCGTCCCGCGCGATGGCGTTCGGGCCGGTGCGCGCCAGCCGCGCGGTGGCCTCGGCGGTTGTCAGCCCGGTCCCGGTCGTGCCCAGTTCGCGCAGCAGGTCGGGCACGGGCAGGCGGCTGAGCCCGGGCAGTGCGTCCGTGGCCGCCCGCGGCACTCGCCCGCCTGTGCCGTGGTGGCGGCGGAACCGGGTGCGGAACCGGGCGAGGAACGGCACGCGATCGGGAACGGGGTGAAGCTGCATGCGATGCGACCGTCGGACAATGGCGTGTTCCATAGCACGGGGATGCGCCGGATACCGCCTGGCGCGACAACCCGCTATCGTCACGATCCTGACCGCGGGGCCTGGGCATGAGCGACGATTTCAGTTCCGACAGCGATCCCACCGGCGGGACGGATGTCCCGCCCGACGCCGGTTCCTACCAGGAGATCACCAGCAGAAGCTGGTTCGGCCGCATGGCCGGGTCCTTCATCGCCGCCCTGGTCGGCCTGCTGCTGTTCCTGGCCAGTTTCGCGCTGCTGTACTGGAACGAGGGCCGAGCGGTCGATGCGATCACCGGGTTGGATGCGGGGGCACGGGCGGTGGTGTCGGTGGCAGTGGACCGGCTGGATCCCGCCATGGACGGCCGGCTGGTGCATGTCACCGGCACACCCGCCATCACCGGTCCGGCCGTCGACCCGGTGTTCAAGGTCGGCGGCGGCGATGCCATGCGCCTGCGCCGCACGGTCGAGATGTATCAATGGCAGGAGCATGAGCACACGCGCACCGAAAAGCACATCGGCGGGGGCGAGACCCGGACCACGACCTATACCTATCAGAAGGAATGGTCCGAGCAGCCGATCGACTCCGCCCGCTTCAAGCAGCCGGCGGCGCACGCCAACCCGGCGATGCCCGGACGATCGGCGGTGTTCGATGCCGCGACCATCAGCCTGGGCGCATTCCGGCTGGACAACAGCCTGATCAGCCAGATGGACGCGTTCAAGCCGGTGGTTCCCGGCGCGGCCGATGGCATCCGCTCGTTCCGCCTGGTCGGCGACCGCCTGTATCGCGGCGGCTCCCCGGATGCGCCCGCCGTGGGCGATGTGCGGATCGCCTTCGGCGTGGTGGCGGTGCAGCCGGTCAGCGTGGTCGCCGGGCAGATCGGGTCCACGCTGGCACCGTTCTCTGGCCGGAACGGCTATATCATCGACCGGCTGGACCTCGGCACCCGTGGCGCGGCGCAGATGTTCCACGAGGCGCAGGCCGAGGAAGCGATGCTGACCTGGATCCTGCGCGGTGTCGGCTTCCTGATGATGCTGTTCGGGCTGCTGATGATGTCCGCGCCGCTGTCGTGGCTGGTCAGCGTGCTGCCGTTCCTGGACACGCTGGTCGGCATCGCCGCGTTCTTCGTGGCGCTGGTGCTGGCCATTCCGCTGACCCTGATCACCATCGCCATCGCCTGGCTCGCGCACCGGCCGCTGCTGGGCATCGGCCTGGTCGCGGCCGGGATCCTGGTCGCGGCGGGGCTGCGCCGGATCGCCCCGCGGCGGCGCTCTCCGATGCGGGCCTGACCGGCGGGAGGCGGCTACAGCACCCCATCAGCCATGTCGGCATCGATCAGCGCCCGCTCGCGGCGGGCCGGATCGCCATAGCCGGCGCCTCCGCCCACCGCGAGCGTCACGATATCGCCCTGGCGCAGTGCCACCTCGGCCTTTGATTCGATCGGGATCAGCTGATTGCCGCGCCGGATTTCGCAGAACGCCGAGGCGCCGGGCGCGCCGCCGAACAGGCCCTGGGGCCGGTTGCGGAACCGGTCGCTGTACAGCGCCAGCTTCACCCCGTCCTTCAGCACCTGCACCCGGCGGAGGAATCCCAGGCCGCCGCGATGCATGCCCGGCCCGGCGCTGCCCGGGCGCAGGCTGTATTCCAGCACGCGGAAATGGCTGAAATCCTGGTCCAGCGCCTCGATCGGCGTGTTGGAGCAGTTCGACAGCGGCCCATCCACCGCGTCGCACCCGTCGGCGGTGGACGACGCGCCATAGCCGCCGCCGAAGATCTCCAGATAGACCGACCATCCGCTGGGCCCGAGATGGGAGAACACGCTCACGGTCGTGGTGTCGAAGCCGCAGGCGATGGCGCGGTCCGGCACCGCCTGGGCCAGGGCCTTCATGGTGGCATTCCAGGCACGGAAGCACGCCTCCATCCGCGCCCGCACCGGGGCTGGCGGGTTGGGGTTCAGCAGCGTGCCCTTGGGCGCGGTCACGGTGACCGCTCGGCCCGCACCGGCGTTGAACGGGATGTCGGGGCTGGTCAGCACCGCCTTCACGCAGGACAGCGCGGCCGAGACGGTGGACGCGAAGGGCGCGTTCAGGTTGCGCCGCACCTCGGGCCCCGTGCCGGTGAAGTCGACGCTGACGCTGTCGCCCTGGATGGTGACCGTCGCCCGCACCGTGATCGGCGCGTCGGTGATGCCATCGTCGTCCAGCATGTCCTCCCCGACATAGACCCCGTCGGGGGCCGATCGGATGCCGGCGCGCATCCGAGCCTCGGAGTAGTCCTGCAGCGCCGCCATCACCGCGGTCACTTTCCCGGCGCCATAGCGCTGGGCGAGTTCCTTCACGCGCGCCGACCCGATCGCGTTGGCGGCGATCTGGGCGTCGAAATCGCCCATGGTCTGGTGCGGGACGCGGACATTCGCGCGCAGCAGGCGCTGGAACATGCCGCCATGCCAGTCGCGCTGCATCGACAGTTTCAGCGGCGGGATGATCAGTCCCTCGGACCAGACATCGGTGGCCAGCGGGTGCAGCCCCGGCGCCCCGCCGCCAAGGTCGAGATGGTGCGCGACGGATGCCGAGAAACCCAGCAGCGTCCCGTCCAGGAAGATCGGGTGGAAGAAGAACACGTCCTGCAGGTGCTGCCCGCCGGAATACGGGTCGTTGATGGCAAAGAAATCGTCTTCCTCGATATCCGCGATCGGATAGATCGCCGTGCACGCCTGGAAGATGAACCCGATCGTGCCCAGCTGCATCGGGATCAGCTCGGCCTGGGCGACGGTGTTGCCCTGGGCATCCAGCAGCGCGGCCGACCCGTCCCGCGCCTCTCGCAGCACGGTCGAGTAGGCCGAGCGGACCAGCTTCGCGCCCATCTCGCGGGCGGCGGCGATCAGGGCCTGGCTGATGATGGCATAGTCGACCGGGTCGAGGCTCATCGCATGCGCTTCCTTGTCATCGGCGCCAGTCAAGCATGGCGGTGCGGGGGGCTACCAGCCCACGGCATAGGCGGTCCGCCGCGGGTCCGCCCCGGCCCAGCGGACATCCGAGGCCAGGTCGTGCCGCACCGTCACGACGGATCCGGCCAGGTATTTCCGTTCCGGCCACCATTCGACGCGATGGCCCAGGGCTGACAGCGCATCGCCGACGCCTGCGCCGATATCCGCCTCCACGCACAGCACGCCGGGGCGGTAGCTGTGCGGCAGGGTCGATTCCGGCCAGGAGTAGCTGGCGAAGCGCGGCGCCTCCACCGCGCTCTGCGGGTCCATCCCGAACACCGCCTGGTTCAGGAAGCCCTGCAGCATCGCCTGTCCCAGCACCTCGCTGCCCGGCGAGCCGAACGGCATCACCACCGCGCCGTCCCGCACCGCGATGGCCGGATTGGCTGACATGCGCGGACGGCGTCCCGGCCCGACACGCCCGGGATGGCCCAGGCCGGAATAGCCGCGAGACCCCCACATCGACGCCGTGACGCCCGTTCCGGGCACCACCGGCCCCCCGATCGTCCCGTCGCTGGGCGTGGCGGCGAACACGTCGCCGGCACGGTCCACCACGCACAGGAACGACGTCGCCGGCTTCTCCCCGACCCGTTCGGCACCCGACCCGGCGGACGGGTCGGGCATCCAGGCGGGTGGGGCGACGCCATCCACCGCCCCCGCCGGCGGCAGGCCGGGCCAGGCGCGCGCCGGGTCCAGCAGGCGCCGCCGGTCGGCCGCGTAGGCGGGCGACAGCAGGCGGTCCAGCGGGACATCGACGAAATCGGGATCGCCGAAATAGGCCTCACGGTCGGCGGCGGCGAGTTTCAGCGCTTCGGTCACCGCGTGCACATAGGCCGCCGAGTTGTGACCCATCCCGCGCAGGTCCAGCCCGTCCAGGATGTTCAGCGCCTGCAGCACCATCGGTCCCTGCGACCAGGCGCCGCAGCCATGGACGTCGAAATCGCCGAACCGGGTGCGCACCGGTGCCTCGACCCGCGCGGTGTAGGCCGCGAGATCGGCCGATGACAGCCACCCGCCATTCGCGCGCTGATGGTCCGCGATCGCGCGGGCGATGTCGCCGCGATAGAACGCGTCATGCGCGGCCCGCAGCCCCGCCAGCCGGTCGCCGCCGGCCGCCTGTTCCTGGTCGGCCATGTATTGCAGCGTGCGGCCCAGATCCTGCTGCACGAAGATCGAGCCGATCCCGGGCGGTTTCCCATCGGGCAGGAAGATCGCCGCGGTGGTCGGGTAGCGTGCGATCTCGGCCTGTTTCGCGGCGATGATCTCGGTGAAGAACGGATAGACCGGGAAGCCTTCGCGCGCGAAGCGGATCGCCGCCGCGGCGACCTGGCCGAACGACATGGTGCCCCAGCGGCGCAGCGCCTCGATCCAGTTGCCGGGCGCTGCGGGGACGACGGTGTGCAGCAGCCCGTCCGGAATGGCGCCGCCATGGTGGTCGTGAAACAGCGCGATATCGGCCGCCGCGGGCCAGGGGCCGACGCCGCAGATCACCCGCACCTGTCCGCCGATGCGGACCATGATCGGGGCGACGCCGCCGAAGCCGACGAACTGGCTTTCCAGCACATCGATCGCCAGGCCCGTCGCCACGCCGGCATCCACCGCGTTGCCACCGGCTTCCAGCACCTGCATCCCGGCCTGCGAGGCAAGATAATGCCCTGATACCACGACATGGCGGCGCGCCATCAGCGGTGGGCGCCGGGGCCGCCCGGGGCCGGACAGGTATGCCGTGTCGATCACAGCGACAGCACCGCGTGGCGCGGGCGCCCCCAATCGGCGGCGGCCGCCGCGCAGCGGGCGACATCCTCCTCCAGCATCAGCCCCTCGGCCACCAGGCGGCGCGCGGCGGCGACGATGGCGGCGTGGTAGGCGGCCTTGTCGGGATATCGCGTGAGGATCGAGGCGCGGGGATCGCCGGTGGCCGCCTGTTCGGACGGGGTTTCGGGGAAGGGGATGTAGGACCCCTCGAACCGCCATTGCAGCCCGTGGCCATAGCCGCGGGCGCGCGGGTTCCAGCCGGTATAGGTGCCCAGCGGGGCCTGCACCATCGGCGCCCGCACGCCCGGGATGTCGTTGCCGTCGGCGTCCACCGACGGCACCAGCACGGTGTATCGCAGGCCCGGCGCGCCGTCGGGATCGTTGCGGCCATGCACGATGACAGGCGGCTCGGCCAGGATGCCCTGGTCCGCCTCGGGCCCGAAATCCAGCAGCGTCAGCACGTTCGGTTCGCCCAGCACGGCGGTGCCGGGGATCGCCGGGTATTGCCGCCGCCAGGTGTCGTAATCCACCAGCGTGCCATCCGCCCGCCGCGGCATCCGGCTGTCGGGCGGCAGCGTGCCGCTGGTGGCCCAGGCATCCAGCGCGACCAGCATGGCGCGGAAGAACATCGAGGTCGCGACATTGTTGGAATAATGCTGACCGATCCCGCTGGCGGGTTTCTGCAGCAGCGGGTCGGCGCCGTGCTGGGAACTCGACCAGCAATAGACGCGCACCGTATCCGGCTGCGGCAGGTCGTTGCCCTGCGTATCCGTATGAGCGAGCGATCCGCGCCGCACCCAGTATTCGGTGGCACTTTGCGAATGGAACACCAGCGGATCGGTCTCGGGCCGTTTCAGGATCGCGTCCTCCCGCCCGGTCAGATGGTCCCGCGACCAGGCATAGGAGAACGGGAAACTGTCGGCGATGTTGAAATGATCCTCATATTGCTGACCGCCCGACACGATCGGGTTGGCGAAGCGGTGGTTCAGCCATTTCCGCCCGGCACCGGCGACATGCGGGATCACCCCGTCGAACACGCGCCGCCCCGACAGGTCGGCGTTGAAGCCGCGATAGACGAAGTCGCGCAGGCAGCGCCCGGTCTGCGACCGTCCCCAGCCATAGGCTTTCTCGGTACCGCGCAGCGGGTTGGCCTCGGTGGTATCGTATTTCAGGAAGCTGACGACATCGCGCACCACGGCATGGCCCAGGCCCATCACCTTCGGGTCTTTCGCCGTATACAGAAGTTCGTAGATCCAGCCCGGCTGGAATCCCGCGGGGTAGTAAATGTGCCAGTCCGATGGCACCAGCGCGTGTTCGGCGACCTTGGTCTCGGCGCCCAGCCCGACCTGGAACGCGGCGAACTGCCACTGGTCCGATGGGATGACCTGTGGCGTGTCGTACGGATAGCGCCGGCGGGTGAACACGGCATCGCGCGTGTCCATCGACGCGGTGCGATAGGAATGCGCGGCGAACCGGCCACTGAGCGGATAGCAGACCGTGCCCGCCATGTCGGGAATGAACTCCACCCGCACACGCCCGGTGATCGGCTTGCCGTTGTCGGTCGCGACCGGCGTGTCCAGCACCAGCCGCCCGTCGCCGGCCAGCATGTCGCCCTCCCAGGCTGCCCATACGATTGAATAGCCATGCCGCATGAAGAACCCGTTGCCGGCATGGGCCAGCGAGGCCGGATCGTTGCTGTGCGGGGCGTCGTTGAAGAACTGCAGCGCCCGCTTGTGGCCGCGATTGCCATAGTCGTAGAACAGGCGCCGGTTGCCGCGCGCGAAATCCGCCGGCTTCAGGATCATCAGGTCCGTTTCGTAATGAACCAGCCCGTCCGCCCCGCGCGGCGCCTTGTCCAGGTCAGTGATCCCGCGATTGCCGTCCGCCACCGGATCGATCGCCATCCGCGCGCGGCCCGACAGGCGTTCATAGGGGCCGACGCCGCCGAAGGCATGGCCATCGGCGAAGGGGCGGCGGTCGGTGATGTGCAACTCTGCCAGCCTGGTCATGCGCGCCTCTCCCGTCCTGCTGGGCAGGAGTGTGCGCGGCCCGGGCAGCGGCCTCAACCCCCGGTGCCATCCCCCGCGCCCGTCGCGGCATCCATCATGCGCGGGCGTTCAGCAGCCGCTGGACCTGTTCGGCGATGCGGCGCAGTTCATCCGACGGGACCGGGGCCACGACGGTATAGCCGACGCCTTTCTCGATCCAGGCCGCACCCGCTACCGGGCTCGACTCCATCGGCGCGATCGGCCTGTTGCGGGCATTGGCGTCGGGGCGCACGAAGATCGTCAGGCGGACGCCGGCGTCGTTCTGGTACATGAACATGCCCGCCGGGCCCTCGGGCGTCGCCGCCAGCCGTCCGCCGATATAGCGGAAGCCACTTTCGGACAGGTCCGGCGGCGTGACCTTGCGGTTCAGCCGGTTCGACACCCACCGTGCCAGATCCTCGCGCTGGTCCTCGCCCAGCTCGGTCGGGCGGCGCTTGTCGGCCGTATAGACGACATGGTTGGCGACCGCCTCGCGTGCCAGCGTCTCCAGCTCGCCCGACGCGGGCGCGAACTGGCCGCGCAGCACCCAGCCGCCGCCGCCGCCCAGGCCCAGCGCCAGCACCACCGCCGCCGCCGCCCGCCACATCAGCCGATGGCGGACCTTGCGCTGCTCGATCAGGAAATGCGGGTTGAGCCGCGGCGGGATGACCGCGTCGTAGTGACGTTCCAGGGCGTCCCGCAGCGCCTGCCGCTGCGCCGCATAGGCCGCCACGCGCGCCGCCTCGGCGGGGTTTTCCTGCAGATAGCGCAGCACGATCGGCCGTCGTTCGGGCGCCAGCAGGTTGTCGACGAAGGCGTGCAGGTCTTCCTCGGAGACCGGCCGTCCGCTGCCGCTCATTTCACCCTCCGCAGGGCAGGACGCATCTCGCTGTCGGTATATTCGCGCAGCCGTTCCCGCCCGCGCGCCAGGCGCGACATCACGGTGCCGATGGGAACACCCAGCATGGCGGCAGTCTCGGCATAGGACAGGTCCTCGACCGATACCAGCAGCACGACGGTGCGCTGCTCCACCGGCAGGCGCGCCAGCCCGCGCATCATGTCGCGCCACAGCAGCGCGTCTTCCTGGTTCGCACGCAGGCTGACATGGGTGTCATGATCCTCGTCCAGCGTCTCGGCGATCGGGCGGGCCTTGCGGCGGCGCAGCTGGCTGATGAACAGGTTGTGCAGGATGGTGAACAGCCAGGCCCGCACATCGGCGTCGTCGCGCCGTGTGTGGAGCTTGTCCAGCGCGCGGGCGAGACAGTCATGCACCAGGTCGTCGGCATCCTCTCGATGTCGCAACAATGTATAGGCATACCGTCTCAGGGCGGGAATGCAGTGCTCGATCCGCTGCATGACGTCGCCGGCGGTCATGGTGGCATCTTTGTGCCGGGGCGTCGCCGCCCAAGGCCCGTCCTGTCATGACGGCTGTCGTTCAAGCGTGGTCCCGCCCGTGGTAGTGCCCGTGGCAATGATGGGACGGATGTCCCGATGTCTGTGACGTGCCGGGGACGGTGATATTCCCCATCCATCGCCACCGGCGAAAAATTACCGCCGGGCCGTGCCGCCGCGCAACGCCCGTGCCGGACGGCGGCCACCCGGGCCACCCGCCTGGCAGGGCGCCGGAGGCACCTGAAAAACAACGCGTTTGCGAGGTTTTTCAGCAGCCTGTTAGAGTGCCGCCGACCCAGAGGGAGCTTCACCGATGCTGAAACGTCGCACGCTGCTGGCCGGCGCCGCGGTGCTGGCCGCGCCGGCCATTGCCCGCGCGCAGTCCACCCCGATCCGTGTCGGCGAGATCAACTCCTATTCCGCCATCCCCTCGTTCACGCTGCCCTATCGCAATGGCTGGCAGATGGCGGTGGATGCGGTGAACCAGGCCGGCGGCGTGCTGGGCCGCAAGCTGGAGGTGATCAGCCGCGACGATGCCGGAAAGCCGCAGGATGCCATCCGCCTGGCCGGCGAATTGCTGGACGAGCAGAAGGTCGATTTCCTCGCCGGCGGGTTCCTGTCGAATGTCGGGCTCGCTTTGTCCGACTTCGCGGCCCAGCGCCAGCGCCTGTTCGTCGCCGGGGAACCGCTGTCGGACGCGCTGGTGTGGGAGAAGGGCAACCAGTACAGCTTCCGCCTGCGCCCCTCCACCTACATGCAGGCCGCGATGCTGGCCGAGGAGGCGGCGAAGCTGCCGGCCAGGCGGTGGGTGAGCGTCGCACCGAACTATGAATACGGCACCTCGGCGGTGAAGTGGTTCAAGATCCTGCTGTCGGCCCGCCGCCCCGATGTGCAGTTCGTCGGCGAACAATGGCCCGCCCTGGGCAAGATCGACGCCGGCGCGACCGCGGCGGCGCTGGCCGAACCCAAGCCCGACGCGATCTTCAACGTCACCTTCGGCCCCGACCTGACCAATTTCGTCCGCCAGGGCAACACCCGCGGCCTGTTCGAGGGGCGGGCGGTGGTCTCGATGCTGACCGGAGAGCCCGAATACCTCGATCCGCTGGGCGACGAGACCCCGGCCGGGTGGTGGGTGACCGGCTATCCGCAGGAACAGGTGGACACCCCGGCCAACAAGGCCTTCATCGCCGCCTACAAGTCCCGCTTCAACGCGCTGCCGGGCATGGGCTCGGTGGTCGGCTACGCGCTGATCCGCTCGATCGCGGCGGGCATCGCCCGGGCCGGCGGGGTCGAGACCGGCACGCTGATCACCGGCTTCCGCGGCGTGGCCTATGACACCCCGTTCGGCCCGGCGACGTACCGCGCGGTGGATCATCAGGGCACGCTGGGCACCTATGTCGGCAAGACCGCGCTGCGCGACGGCCGGGGCGTGATGGTCGACTGGCGCTATGCCGACGGGGCGAACTACCTGCCGAACGAAGCCGAGACGCGCAAGCTGCGGCCCGCCGGCTGACCCTGGCCTCGGGCGCCGGGGCGATGGCGCTGGGGTTTCCGGCCGGCGGCCCGCGCGCGATCGCCGAGCGGGCGGCGGCATGAGCTTCGTGCTGCTGCAATTGCTGACGGGGCTGGCGGGCGCGGCATCCCTGTTCCTGGTCGCGGCCGGGCTGACGGTGATCTTCGGCGTCACCCGTGTCGTCAATTTCTCCCACGGCAGCCTGACCATGCTGGGCGCCTATATCGGCTGGAGCATCCTGACCCGCCTGCCGGGCGGCCCCGGCTGGTTCGTCGCCGGCGTGCTGGGCGCGGCGCTGGCCACGGCCGTGATCGGTGCGCTGCTGGAGATCACGCTGCTGCGCCGCATCTATCGCGCGCCGGAGCTGTTCCAGCTGCTGGCGACCGTCGGCGTGGTACTGATCATCCAGGACCTGGTGCCACTGATCTGGGGGCCGAACGACCTGCCGCTGCGGCGCCCGCCCTGGCTGCGCGCCTTCGTCGAGATCGCCGGGGAACGGTTCCCGCGCTATGACCTGGTCCTGATCGCGGTCGGCCCCGCCGTGCTGGCCGTGCTGTGGTGGGTGCTGCAACGCACCCGGTTCGGCATGCAGATCCGCGCCGCGACCGAGGATCGCGACATGGCCGCCGCCCTGGGCATCGACCAGCGCCGCCTGTTCACCACGGTGTTCGCGCTGGGGTCCGGCCTGGCGGGGCTGGGCGGGGCGCTGGCGCTGCCCGTCATCTCGGCCAATCCGCAGATCGACCTGGCGGTGGTGGTGGAGGCGTTCGTCGTCGTCGTGATCGGCGGCATGGGCAGCGTGACCGGCGCGTTCGTCGCCGCGGTGCTGATCGGCGTGCTGCAGGCATTCGGGATCGTGCTGCTGCCCAAGGCCACGCTGGTGCTGGTGTTCGCGGTGATGGCGGTGGTGCTGATCGCCCGCCCCGACGGGCTGCTGGGCCGGCCCTTGCCGCCGGTGCGCGGCGCGGCGGGGTCCCCCGTGCTGATGCCCCCGCCCGCGCGCGCCACGTCGCTCGCCCTGATGGCCGGGGTGGCGCTGCTGGCCGCGGCGCCGCTGGTGGCGGGTCCCTATCCGCAGGCGGTGCTGATCGAGGCGATGGTCGCCATGCTGTTCGCCGCCAGCCTGCATCTGAGCATGGGCATCGGCGGCATGGTCAGCTTCGGGCACGCCGCCTGGTTCGGCCTGGGTGCCTATGGCGCGGCCCTCGCCGCCCGGACGCTGGCGATGCCGATGCCGCTGGCGCTGGTGGGATCGGTGGTGGCGGCGGGGGTTGCGGCGGCGGTGTTCGGCGCTTTCGTGGTGCGGCTGTCGGGCGTCTACCTGGCGATGCTGACCCTGGCCTTCGCGCAGATCGTCTGGGCCGTTGCGATCCAGTGGTCGGCCCTGACCGGCGGCGATGACGGCATCCTGGGCGTCTGGCCCGACCCGTCGGTCCGCTTCTACTGGGTGGTGCTGGCCCTGAGTGTCGCCGCCACCTGGCTGTTGCGCCGCATGGTCCACGCCCCGTTCGGCATGGCACTGCGCGCCGCCCGCGACTCGGCGCTGCGGGCCGGGGCGATCGGGCTGGTGCCGGCCCGTCTGCGCATGGCCGCGTTTGCCGTTGCCGGCGCCGCGGCGGGCCTGTCGGGCGGGCTGTTCGCCTATGCCAAGGGCAGCGTGTTCCCCACCTATGTCAGCGTCGGCCATTCCGTCGATGTGCTGCTGATGGTGCTGCTGGGTGGGGTGCAGACCGTCAGCGGACCGATCATCGGCGCTTTCGTCTATACCGGCCTGTATGACCTGCTGCTGCAGACCACGTCGCTGTGGCGGCTGTGCCTGGGTGGCGCGATCATCGCCCTGGTGCTGCTGTTCCCCAATGGGATCGCCGGGGCGTCCCGGTGCCTGCCATGGGCACGCCGGTCATGAGCCTGCTGGTCGCGTCCGATCTGCGCAAGGACTATGGCGGTGTGCGGGCGGTGGCGGATGTGTCGTTCTCGCTGGCGGGTGGCGAGATCCTGGCGCTGATCGGCCCGAACGGGGCCGGCAAGTCGACCTGCTTCAACCTGCTGAACGGGCAGGTCGCGCCCGATGCCGGCCGGGTCGTGCTGGACGGTACCGACATCACCGCCTGGCCGCCGCATCGCATCTGGCGGCTGGGCGTCGGGCGCAGCTTCCAGGTTGCCGCCACATTCGGGTCGATGACCGTGCGGCAGAACGTCCAGATGGCACTGATCGCCCGCCATCGCGCCGTGTGGCGGTTCCTGCGCTCGGCCGCGGCCCTGTATCGTTCGCAGGCGGATGCGCTGCTGGACCAGGTCGGGCTGCGCGGCCACGCCGATCTGGGATGCGGCACGCTGGCCTATGGCGATGTGAAGCGGCTGGAACTGGCGCTGGCGCTGGCCAACGATCCGCGCCTGCTGCTGATGGACGAGCCGACCGCAGGCATGGCGGGGGCGGATAGGCGGATGCTGATGGCGCTGGTGCGCCAGGCGGCGCGGGAGCGCGGCTGCGCCGTCCTGTTCACCGAGCATGACATGGACGTGGTGTTCGCCGTGGCGGACCGGATCATGGTGATGGATCGCGGCCATGTGATCGCGGTCGGCGATGCCGCTGCGATCCGCGCGAATCCGCAGGTGCGCCGCGTGTATCTGGGGCAGGACGCGGAGCAGCCCGGCCCGGAGTCCTGAATGCCGCCGCGTCGGACTTCATGAGAAAACATCAAGTTTTTCCGGTATCGGCGCGTTTCGGCAAATAGACCCATTGCGCGACGTCGATGGCTTGCGCACTCTGGCTTCGGCGATCGCACAAGCCTGCACAACAAGGGCCATCGGTCGTCGACACAGGGGAAACGGACCAGCCGATGGGTGATGCAACCAACCCGCTGCTGCGTGTGCGCGGAGTCTCGGTACGCTTCGGCGGCGTCGTCGCGCTCGACGATGTCAGCTTCGATGTCGAGCAGGGCCAGATCGCCGGGCTGATCGGGCCGAACGGCGCCGGCAAGACGACGTTGTTCAACTGCCTGAGCCGGCTGTACCAGCCGAGCGAGGGGGAGATATTGTTCGAGGGGCGGTCGGTGCTGCGGGTGCCTCGGCATGGGATTCCGACCATCGGCATCGGCCGCACCTTCCAGAATGTCGCGCTGTTCGACCGCATGACGGTGCTGGAGAACGTGATGGTCGGGCGCCACAGCCAGACCGTCTCCAGCTTCGCCGCCAACGCGCTGCGCCTGCCTTCGGTGGTGCGCGAGCAGGCCGCGGCCAGGCAGCGGGCGATGGAACTGATCGACTTCATGGACCTGGCCGCTTTCACCCATTGGCCGGCGGGCGGGCTGCCGTTTCCGATCCGCAAGCGTGTCGAACTGGCGCGCGCCCTGGCGGCGAAGCCCAAGCTGCTGCTGC